>JAPPIL010000126.1 GCA_028877195.1 Pseudomonadota bacterium | reverse complement strand
ATGCACCCGTTTGCGTGTAATGAATGCGGTGTTTCGGGTAAGCCAACTGCTTGAAGGTCTTATGGTTGTTGATAATGTCAGATTCCATCATCAACTCGGTGTCGATTACGGGTTGCTGAAAATCAACAATAACCTTGTTTTCATGTAAAGGATTGGCGGTGTAAGTGCGGTTCAAAGTCGCAATCGCATTGTCATCGGTTAAATCCATATCATCAAGAATATCGTCATCAAATATATCCTTGCCATCAGGAAGCTCGCGGTCAATGCGCAATACATCAGGCTTTTCAACTTTAGGTTCAGGACTTGTAGGGTCAACGGTTACAAAGTTAGAGCTGCGACTATTACAAGCAATGATCCAAGCCATGCCCAACGTCAAACAGATGAGTGCTTTGATAATTTGCAAAAACATTCTCACTACTCCATCAACAAACCTTCAATCTTACCATCGGAAACAGTTGGTGGATTCTCTAATGTTTTTGTTGGGATAATCGAGATTTAGGTTGGCAAAAGAGTTAAAATCATGACTCTTTGGTAAATATCTTGGTGCGTTGAAATTTTAAAATTTTGCGCCGCCGATCAATCAATGATTGGGATTGTTTTAGGTGCTGAGGTGATAGTCTTATCTTTTGCCCAGGCAGGTGTCTTATGCCAGCTGTCGATGCGCTTACGTATGGCGAGGAGCTCAAGGCATTTCTTCCATTCGGCTTTCGTGTCGGCAGCATCACCAGCCCAAGAACCAGGGGCTGTAAATGTCGGTGTGTTCGTGCTCTTTGCTAATTGGCATGTACGCGCATGCAGATGTTTCTCGGCGTTAGAGCCTGTTGCTATCGGGTTGGCGCACAGTTCTGCTTGGCAAAAGCGATGCACCATGTTGTGTACTGTAGGGTTGGGTGGCAAGTAATCATAGGGCGACCTTGGGTCATCATCGGTATAGCAGCTGTCCTTAAACACAGGGTCATCGCTACAGACTGGCAATTGCCCATTGCCTTCGATCTCGCCCCGCGACATTTCAGCCAAGATCGTGCAGTTCGCAGTTTGTTTGTAGATGTCATCAAAATAATCAAGGGAGCTGGGAGATGTGGGGGTGCTTTCATCTTCGCATGTATACGAAGTATCTTGCGTTGCCGCTCTACAAACGTAGATAGCAGTGTCAGTATGGCAATTAGCGTAAACTTTCGGAGTCGAGCTAAAATCAACGCCATCAGGATCTATAAGACAGGCAGGCACACCTGTGGAGCATGTGCAGTTGACAGTGGCTGTGCGACTGCCGACACTGCCTTCCAAACATTTGCCATCACACCCAGAGCCTGTCGGCATAACACCTGCGCCATGCTTGTTTATCAGTGCGGTTTGGGCGTATTGAAACAACCTATCCCAAGCAAGGTGATACCAGCCACCAGGATGTGTATGGTTGTCAAAGAGAAGTGCATAGATCTTGCCCTGCTTGTTTAACACCTTCTGACTGTCATAGTCAGCGGCAGGCAGGCGCGGGTTAGCATAGTCTACATCGTGATAGTCAACCACCTTGGCTGGCGATGCACCATCTCGGCAGGATTCAACCCCTATCCGCACATAGAGATTATGCGTGGTCGCACGACTGAAGGTTATGTTGTCGTTGCTTGTCAAGGGTCGAAATGCTTCAAGTTCACTGGCAGTAAAGTCCTCGCCGCCTTCCTGCGGAAAGACATGGATAGACTGGAGAGTTTTGTCTGTTTCCGTGTGGAGAAAGGTAAGCCCACGCTTGATATCACTTGGCAAATCATTTTTGGCAACATCTTTCTTAAGCTCTAATGTCAGCTGCTTAAATTCAAACTCTTGTAGTTTAGTGATGTTCCCCTTGCCGCCGATGATGATTGGCGCAATTGCTACCAGTTGGCATTTCTCGTTAAACACCCCCGCAAAGCAGGCCTCGTTGCCATCATGATGACCATCACTATTGCTATCCCAAGTATTGTTTGCATCGCCTTCGAGCACTGCGGTAACCACCCCCGATGAGTTTAGTGGCTTGCGTCCGAGGCAGAGTTGTTTTTCGTAAGTAGTGTCATTGTCGTAATCACACATTAGTTTGACCGTTACGGGCATACCCTCTAGGTTAAGTCCGTCGGGCTTGTCGGGGTAAACCAGATGTGCGCCGACCGCACGGATGCCGATACGAGTGAACATGGTTGTAGCAGCAACAGCTTTGCCACTAGCATCGATAAGCCCTAGCGTTGTCGGCTGGGCGGCAGGCGGCTCTTCACCTGCGAGTTTAGCCACCTCTAATGATTCGCCGATATTGTTGTATGCGACACTAATCGTGCAGTCAGCCGCAGCACGATGAAAGATAATTTGAGCAACACCATTGGTGGCATACTGCTGGTCGATTATCATCTCACTATCACCGCAGCGATGTTTGATTTTTAGCTCACTGCTTGCGTATGCACCTTTAGCAACCAACTCGCCGTCCTCGTCAAGCAGGGACACCTTGATGATAACAACCGCTGACCCCTTGTTGGTCGCAGTAATCTTCAGCGATGCAGGTTGTTTATCTGGTTCTTTTGATGGCTCTTTGTTGACGATGGTGTCGCTGCATGTTGACAGCACCGCTGCTAAAGCAAACCATGCTGACAAAACCCCAAACAAATTCATGCCCACCTCAAGCCCATTGTAAGTTTCTGTATTACATTATATTTTTAGAACTGTTTGAAGGCAACTACACAACGTTGATAATGGACAATCAAAATCTCGTCATTATTCCCACTTACAATGAACGCGATAACATCAAACCATTGGTGCAGCGGGTGTTTGAGTATCCAGTGCATTTACTATGTGTTGATGATCGCGGTAGCGATGATACTGCTGCCGAGATTGCACGCCAGCAACGCAAGTATCCAAATTTACATTTGCTACAAAACCCACAACGCGGCGGGCTTGGTCGGGCGTATGTGCTTGGGATGCAGTGGGGATTGGATAAGGGTTATCAGCACTTGATTACGATGGATGCGGACTTGTCGCATGACCCCAAGTACTTGCCTACAATCCTTGCAGCACTACAAAGCAACGATGTCGTCATCGGCAGTCGTTATGTTGCCAGTGGTGATGTGTCGAAATTCAACTTATTGCGACAGATGTTGAGTCGTTTTAGTTCTTGGTATGCGCGCACGCTTTTAGACCTGCCAATCAAGGACATCACTTCTGGGTTTGTTGGCTTCCGTAAAAATATCCTTGAAAAAATAAACTTGGCAGTGATAGACAGCAGGGGCTTTATCTTTCAAGTTGAAACAAAGCTTCTCGCAAGCTTACACGGTGGCAGGGTTAAGGAAATCCCCATTGCCTTCGGTGATAGGTTGCATGGAGCATCAAAGATGTCGGCAGCGATAATCTTTGAGGCTATGTTCGCGACATGGGCGTTGCGGAAACGGAAACAGATAATGCAAGCAACCAACACTGTGCAGGAGCGGAAGTGATGATGATGCGAAAAGTAGCTGGATTGATTTTGTTGTGTTTGTCTAGCAATGCCTTGTCGTCGGCGGTGGTTAGTAATCCGTTGCGGCAAGCGCGTGCAAATCTCCTACAAGCATTGCGGGCAATTGGTGGGCAGCAGGCGCTACCAGTTGGGCGCAATGGTTTTGAATACAGTAAGGACAGCATCGTTGCTTCGTCGTTGACGGGGGATTTTTATCAATCACGGTCAGGGTATGCTGAAGAGTTATGTGGTAACAGCTCTTGGTGCGCATGGTCAGATGCAGGTGCGGGCTATAAGCTAACCAGCAATCAAGACGGCTATGTTGTGCGCAAGACTGATTCATCCTTGGCGCTGGCAGTTTTTGATGGCATCAGCACCGCCGCAGGTGGCGAAATTGCGACTGAAGTTGCGATCAACACGGTATCGGCAAGCGATGAGCCTTTGTAT
>JAPPIL010000133.1 GCA_028877195.1 Pseudomonadota bacterium | reverse complement strand
GCGATATAGAGGTTAGGGTTGCCGATCTTGCCCGTCTGCCCCACCTGCATGTCATGCGGAGCATAACCTGAATCTACCGCCGCTCGCGACGCACCGACCGTTGCACCGATGACATCAGCACAAGCATCCAAAATTTTGAAATTATCGGCATTCGCCAGTGCGCGACCACCTGATATTATCAACGCCGCTTCCGTTAAGTCTGGTTTCTCACTATTGCCCTGACGGAATTCTTTTGTTTTCAGCTCGGTAGCAGGCAATTCAACTTGCAAAGTTTCTTCCACAGTATCATCAGTGCTTGCATCACCTTTTGCTAATGGTGCGATGACATTTGGACGCAATGCCACGATAGAAAATTCTGATAACAAGCGTATCGTCGCCAAACACTTGCCTGCATACATCGGTTTCGTCGCCTGCAAAAACTCACCATCTTGCCACACCTTCACCGCATCGGTAACGATGCCACAATCTAAACGTGCCGCCAGCCGCGCAAACAAATCCCGACCTAACGGTGAAGCAATGCCCAATAACAACGTTGGACTGCTTGCCGCAATAGCTGCCTGCACACATGCTGCATAGGTAATCGGATTGTAAACGTCTTGCCCCCCGATACGATAAACTTTGCTAATCCCGTAACCCTGCCAATCGACATCGACATCGCCGACACAGACAACATCCACGCCGTCAGCGCCAAGCTCACGCGCCACCGCTAATGTCTCAAACGTTGCCTGCTTGAGTTTGCCATCCCTTTGTTCGGCATAGACTAGAATTTTCATATGACCTTCGCCTCATCACGCAACAGCCGCACAACTTCAGCAACCATATCCTCCACAGGCTTGTCCTTAAATACTTTGCCTGTAGGTTTGGCTGGCGGATACTCATACGCAACCACTTCGCTCTTCGCCTTACCCACCTCAACATTCAAATCACTGCTACCAAGGCAATCAAGTGGTTTGCGCTTGGCCTTCATAATGCCAGGCAATGACACATAACGCGGACTGTTCAGCGCCTTGTTAGCCCCGATAACTAACGGTAACGGTGAAGTATACACCTCGATTCGCCCTCCCTCTATCTCACGCTCGGCGGTGATTTGTTTGCTGTCTTGCAGCTGAAGTTTGTTGACGACATTGACATGCCCCCACCCCAATAACTCCGCAACCATTACACCAACATGCATATTGTCTGCATCAATACCTTGCTGACCACATAACACTAAATCAGCAGACTCACGCCGCACTACCGCCGCAAGAAGTTTGCTAATCATTAGCGAATCGAGCGCACCAAGCGACAGGTCATCAACATTGACTAATACGCCACGGTCAGCACCCATCGCCAACCCCCTAACCACGACATCACGGCAAGCATCTCCACCTAAACTGCAGACAACCACCTCAACATCGCCTTGCTTCTCCTTTATTTGCAAAGCCTCCTCAAGAGCAAACTCATCGTATGGGTTCATGATGAACTGAACATCTTGGAGGTCAAGTTTGCCGTCAACGAGCTTGATCTTGGCTTCCGTGTCGGGAGTGCGCTTCAGCAATACTACGATCTTCATGCTACCTTCCACTCTTGCTAATCAGAAATGCTTATGGTTTGTGTCATCGGTGAAATGCCCCTCACACAGACGGACATCAAGCATACCAGTTGACCTACTGCAAGGCAAGATAGATAGGCATGTGTTATGTCTTTAACGACGTTGGGCGTGTGTTTACTCTTTTTTGATTGCACCCCATGTCGTGAAGGGGTTGCCTGTCGGTGTAACACCAAGTGGTAGCTCAGGAAACAGCCGAACAATAGCGTTATTGTTAATTGCCTTTGCTATATCAAGAGCTGTCTCGCCCTCCTTATTCCTGATAAAGGGCTTGATGTCCTTATGGGCAAGCAAAGCTTTAACGACATCGGTCTTTTCATACATGACGGCATAGTGCAGGGCGGTCATGCCACTGACATCTTGGGCATTGACGTTGAGGTTCGGGTCGTCTTTGAGAATTTGTAAGGCATGCGTCGGATGGTTGTGTTTGACTTCAAAAATCAGCGGATGTTTGGGCGTACACGTGCCTATGTGCCCCAGTTGCACGTAAACATAGTCAGCAAAGAAGCAGTCGTCTATGGCTTGTTTTTCATGAAAATACTTGTAAAGCCAGATGATGCCACGCTTATCGTCTTCGCTGATAGTGGCTGGGTCTTCACCTCTTAGCGCCGCCATAATCGACGCAGGCTGTATGCCTGCTGTTGCTTGTAATCCGCCGCGACTCCGCATAACACCATCACGAGCGTAAGTATCCGACAGGCCGAACGCATGTCCAAACTCGTGCAAAAGGGTGAACAGCATACTCGGCGTAACCTTCGTCGTTTCCTGGCGGATGAATATATTTGGCTGAAAAAGTAACCCTATCCAAGCCTCGGAAAAATTTTTCATACACTCAAAGGTTACACGTAAATCAACGCCAAGCATTCCCTCTAATCCTTTAGGCTGGTGGGGGTCTACATCGACTTGTAGCTCGTAAACAAACTCATCAACGAGTGGCTGTGCTGGTTGAAGCTCCTTTAGCGGTGCAAGCCATGCTCGCAACGCATCCGACATCGCCGCCTGCAATGCTTTGCCGTTCTGTTTGTCAGCCGCACTACACTCTGCACCATAGCGGTAGCCAACTTTCCACTGTGGCTTAAATATCAGTGGCATCAGTATTTTGAGTTGGTGTAATGTGCCCCCGCCTGCGGCACCTATTATAAATTTAGCTTGCCCTGTATTGTTTTGAACGATGCATGCTGTCGTAAGGAGTAGGGTCATAGCGATTAGCGCTTTCATCAAATCTCCATTCACACAGATCGGTATTTAACCGCCGCCGCACCGATGTCTCATGTCATCAGAATCAGTTGGAGGGCTATAAGTAGACGGTGGTATAAAGTCAAAAGTGCAATAACATGCGTCGGTCTGGGTGCTATTCCAGTCGCACCTAGCAGGCGTGCGGTAATGTTGCAGGTCTAATTTTTGGTATCTCACGCTACTGTGTGTGTGTTGTGCAATATGTCCCTTATCATGATGTTTTGGATGTAACTCTTTGCTGTAACATCCATAAACATCCTTGGTATCAATACGAGTAGTCTTGGTACGGTCGGAGGGATAGTTGCATGTAGAGTTTCCCCCTATGCCACCAGGGTGATGATGCCCGTGCCGCCTGGTATCATCATGTTCTGGGTGCTCTGCCGTCTCTACGGGCATAGGGCACTCGAATGTGGGGTTAATAATTCGAACATTCATCGTGTTACATTTAGCCTCACCCTCATCTTGGTCAAATGTTCCGCTAAAATCTGAGTCTTCAATTTCAATATTGTTACAGGCACAACTGTAGCTGGATGAGAGTGCGGTTGATGCTGATGGTGTAAATGGTTCGCCGCACGGCAAACACAAGGGTTTTACATTATCACCTACACCGCAGATGCATGTACGAATTTCCTTGCGAGGCACTTTATTCGAGCATGAACAGTCGCTTGGGTCTAGCTTTTTGGATTTATCACATGTGCCAGTAGCCTTTAGAGCAACGGCATCCGCATCATTACAGCAGTAATTAGATGCCGTTGCTGGAGTGCATTTAGGACAGTGCTTCGTGCCAGCCGCCTTGCCTGACACTGGAGTAGACAATCGCGTCGGCGCGGGGCATGCAGTCAGTGTTGCACACTTGTTATCGGGGAACTTATACGGAGTAATTACGGCACAGTCAGGCTTATTTGCATCTACCTCTTCATCGGGGCACTTGGTGTTGCGTGCTGGTGTGTAGACTGTATCGCTATCTGCACACTTCTCGGTTCTTTTATTGGCAATGTCAAGAACACAAGCATTATTACAACTCGGTCAAGCACATGATTGTCTCTCTGTTGCACAACTAACTCTACGTGTTTGTTCGCAA
>JAPPIL010000264.1 GCA_028877195.1 Pseudomonadota bacterium | reverse complement strand
TTTTCTTTGGCAATGGTGTCCATTCGTCTAGTAATACGATCAGTATCCTTGCGCTGTTCAAAGCATTTCAACCTTAATTTCTCCATGCCGTTATAATCTGCACAAACTTCTGCTTCAGAATCGGCAAAATGGCTTTTATCTCCAACAAGGGACTCAATCCATGTTCTATCCTCAAGCCCCGTTTCGCCATACATGCACTTTGGCACAATCTTCAGTAAACAGTCTTTTAAATCACCGCTCTCCTCACAATGCCGCCTAACATCAATAACCATACGGGGTTTCGCCCAATTTTCTATAAAGCTTTCTAGTTTTATGAAGCGAGCTTTGTTTTCTCTAAAAAACGAGGAGAGAACCGTAGCAACCATATGGCGCAAAATAATTTTCTTGTTTGTCATAAACAAGCATGGTGGTTGTATTTCACCTCTAATTATTCGTTCCTCTGGTTTTTCATAATGATAAAGGTCATGAGGGTTGCGGCGACAGTAAGTTAGCGCTAGACCAGGGGTATCTCGTCGGCCTGCACGTCCCACACGTTGAACATAACTGAATGATTCAGGGGGAACATTGCGAAGAAATACGACCTCTAGATCACCTAAATCAACACCGACTTCAAAAGTTGTCGAAGAACTTAACAGATGGATACTACCATCCTTGAACTCCTGTTGTCGCTTGCGCGCTTTTTCTGTATCAATTTGTGCCGTATGCTCCTCAGCCTTGAACGCAGGCCGTAAAGTTTTGCTTTCATAGATGATGCGATAGTGATTTTCCCTGAAGCGCTCTTCTTTAGCTCTTGCCAAATAGCCGGGACAACCATTTCGCGAGCAAATGTCTCTGATATTGTGGGTATTGAGATTTGCACATGTGTTACATTCCCAAATATCATCAAGTCCTGCTGGTTTGATGCGTAGCCAATTTGGGTTGAGGCGAAATGTGCCATTCATTTTGCCAGGAGAGAGGATGGGAGTATTTTTGACTTCCCTCAACTTATCCCACACTGCCTTCATCAGCTTGATTGATTTTTCCTTAAATTCTTCGACTGGAAGGTCGCTACCTTCCAGTATCCTATGCAGAAAATGCTTGACCACAGCAGACTGAGGATTTCCCCACTCGGATATGTCCTTTCGTCCCCCTGGCTTTCCAGTAAGATAAGCCCTTTGCTGCCAATTCGACACAGAATCCCATACTGGAGTGCCCGCACCCTCTGGTAGATTCATAGCATGATGCAGACGCAGATCATCCAACAAGTAAGCAATTAAACAAAGTGCCTCCTCTCTTGTAAAATTCCACGGTGGCTGTAGCATAATTTCTGGTATAGTTAGCTCATCTGGAATCTTAACAAGCCACTTTACCAGCCCAACACCACTTAAGGATAACCTTCGTTCATCTGTTAGTGCTTCACGCAAAATTGATGTCAGTACCTGTTGATTATTTTGTTCGTTTGTTTCTGATGCAATAAATAAATCAGCTTGTTTATACTGCTGTAGTAGGCGGGTTTTAAGGTCATCAATAGATAAGCCTTCCTTGTCAACTGGGCTAGCTTTCATAGCTCGCAAAATGAAGTTGCGGTCACGCAATTTTTTATAAGAATCTTCAGCATACCAAGCGAAGAACGCAGCTTCCTGACGGCTATCAGCAAAAGCAAGTACCTTACACTTATCCTCTGGCAATAACTCATGCATAGCAGTCGCGATGACCGCGTTGGGGCCATCAGTTCCGTGCACAATCTCTTGCACTGGGTCACCAACACTACCGCGTCTATAGTTGCAGGCTTCGCACTTCTCTAGCTGATCTGCGTGATCTTCGTGTGATTTGCATTTTTTGACAGAAATTGTCGCATTGCAACTGCACTCTGTCTCTGATTTTGATAGCGATCCACAACCCCTGCAGAGCAGTCTGTGTTCATCATCAATATCTTCGTTATCGTTCAAAGGCATATAGTAGTTTACCTCGAAATCAGGATCACTTGGGTCTCGTATAGCTTCTTCTAGTCTTCCCTCACGCTCCTGCCCTACGTAGTAATGTTGTCCACACTCTCGGCATAGAGCAATTTCTAATGGTAGTGCCTTCGTGCCATCTTTGCTCTCACCTTTACGGTTAAGCACAACAACATCTTCGCCGTTTTTATGCACGAGAAATGCTCCTTCAAGCGCTCGCAAGAAGGCGTGATAGCGTTGAATTCTTTGGCTACCGTCTTCCTTTCTTTGTTTGCTACCAAAAATGATGCCGTCAGGTGAAAAGTTTTCTCCGAAGAGTTTCTCCGCAAATTTAGCGACTACCTGCTTGTTTTTATCGTCTTCATCAGAAGAAAGAGTGGCACTGGTTGCGATACAACGAAACTGATCTTGCCTCCCTCCATCTCGTAATCGCTGCTTGAGCCTTCGTATGAGCATGCCCATCTCCATGCCTTTAGCGCCACGATACTGATGTGCCTCGTCGAGAACAATGAATTGCCAGTGCTTGCCCATGTCGTTATCAAACAAAGGGCTGTCGTCAGGGCGAATAAGCAAGTATTCCAACATGGAGTAGTTGGTGAGCAATATGTGCGGAGGAGTTTCACGCATTTCATCACGAAAAACGAGTTCACCAGGCCGCCGCTCTTCGAGTCGAGTTGCGGCGTTACGATAATTGTCTTTGTCATTTTTAGGTGTTTGGCCTGTATATTGTCCAAACGTGAAACTAAACCCAGATTGTGACTCTTTTAGTTTTTCACAGATTTTCCCAAGACGCTCACGTTGATCATTAGCCAGTGCATTCATCGGGTAAAGGATCATGGCACGCACACCATGCTTATCAAGCTCTCCTGCAAGATGTTGCTGATACAACTCAAACAGAATTGGATAGAGAAAGCTCTCCGTCTTGCCACTAGCTGTGCCAGTAGCAGCGACGATATTAAGATTGTCTAAATGCACTGCGCGGATAGCTTTTTCTTGGTGAGTGAAAAGATTTTTATCAATCAGAGCTGGTAGAAGATTATCGCTTTTGTCAGGAAAACACTCTAGAGCTAGTGCTTGTGCCGTCATCCCCTGTTCAAAATTGTGGGATTGTTCGGGAAAAGGCCCCTTCAACAGGCTTCCTTCCTCTTTAAGGGCTGTTTGGAACGAGTTTCGTAGTTCAGGGTTTTTGAAAAAGAAAGAGGTTCTCAAATAATTCTCATAGCGCTGGCAAATCTTCTCAACCCAGTCCTGTATTGCGTTTGACATCAACCAATCTCCTGATGACTTGTATGTTGTTTGGATGAGCTGTGCGTCTTCGCTTGTCTATTCGAATCTCTCTACGTCTGCACTCATCAACTGTAAGATCAGCGCCGCGAACTTCACCGACACTGAACCCTCTACTTTGTCGCCAGCCATTGTTTGATGTCCTTACGATAGCTGCAAGCTTGCCTCCCTGCTTAAATATAGGAAACACAGTAATGTTTTTGGTTGTATTTTGAATATCAGAATTAGGCGCATGATCAGCAGAAATTTTGATCAGTGTCAACACTTCCTTATCGCATCTAATATTGAAAAGTGCGTCTTCCATCAGCCGCTGATCAATTTGCGAGTAATCGCTAAAATTTTTCATAGGTAAGCTAACACTATCTTGTGCCATGTATCGCTGATATTTTCGCTCTAATTCATCGTTGAAGCCAACACCAACAGATCTTATTCGTCGTGGTAATCGAAGCTCGATAGCAGCATTTTGCTTGGCATACTTACGGAATTCCTGCTGTGTCATTTCAAGGGGTGTATCACGCCAAGAATTATCGCAGGTAAGTTTCCACCAAACACGAGGCAAATTTAATTTTAAATCAACACTGCCTGTGCTGCTCTCAAGCATACAAGAGATGCTATCCCCGCTTGGATGAGCTTTAACAGTGAGGTTGCTCCCTTGCGCTTTTACGTGCTTTTCATCGTGCTCCAAGACTGGACGTAGT
>JAPPIL010000260.1 GCA_028877195.1 Pseudomonadota bacterium | reverse complement strand
CACAAGCATTAGAGGCATCTAAACGTGATAGATTTGAAATGGCGACACGCCCTAGCCAATTCCGTCAGGCAATCAAAGTCATCAGCATAAAGAGCTGATGATTTAACCGCGACATAATCAAATGGCTGCACCGCAAACGAAGGTATACTTGCTTGCGTGTTATTTTGTTTTTGGTGTTTACTACCGTCGCCTAAATCGCAGCCAGCGAATATAGATAACAGGATACTCAAGATAATCAGCAACATTACGCACCCCTCCAAAGAACGATCAAACCTCCTACGATTGTATCATATTAAAGTTATGTAAAGGCAATGAGCTGAACGCAGCTGTTCGCACAATCGCTACTGAAGTGTTGCTCTGATAAGAGAGAATAGCGGCGAGATGTAGGCAGAATTAGGCACAGTAGCTAACCGATCGACTTCTTGTAGAACTTCATCTAACTGTCGCTGGCTGTATGCTCCCTCGGCAACCATGTGGGCAGCAGCAGATTTGAGAAAAGTGAGTGCCCAATTCCAGACATCACCGTTTGCTGCACTCACCCGCATGTCGATGCTGGTTGACTGTATCTTAAAATTTAACGCATGCAGCATATCGGGCAGCACTTGCCCAACTCGGAGGTTGTGAACGCCATTATCAACAAAATACTTCATAACCGTGGCGATGAAATCATCGATAATCTGCGAATGGGGAACTATACGCCCCTCAAGGCAGTATTCAAAATCATGATAATCACAAACCATGAGATTACCTCCAGTCCGCAACACCCGTGCAAACTCCTGCAGCACTGGGTTGAGGTCGGGCACAAACAAGAGCACCCACCTAATAAAGACATGATCAACACTGTTGTCTTGCAGTGGCAGTTCCTCTAAAAAAGCCTGCTTGACTTCAACGTTGTTAACGCCCTGCTCTTTGAGCTTGTTGCGCAGATAATCTAGGTAGTCTGTAGTGCGATCGACCGCCAGCACATGCCCTGATGCGCCAACCAAATCCTTTAACTCCATTGTCGCAAAGCCTGGCCCGCAGCCTGCATCAAGGACGGTTTGTCCCTCACTGATGTTAGCCGCACGCCATAGCTCACGCACCGCTGGCGACCAAAGCTGATGCTGGTCGCCAAGCCGTTTGATTTCACCTTTTAGTTTGGTCAATGCGTAGGTGCTCACTATTGTTTGCCGCCAACAGTATTGGGCACGCATTCATTGTCTGCAAAGTAGCTATTGAAAGTGCTGGCAAACATCGCATGATCCTTGCTCACAGTATCAAACCCATGTTCAACCTGCGGGTTTTTCCAAGTGGCATGGTCAAGCTTATAGCCTCGCATCAGCTCCTTCATTTTGTGATTAACCAAATCTACGACTACCTTCCATCTACCGCAGTTATCATGCTGCGACATCAGTGTTCCCACTAGAGTCAAGCTTGTCCGATGAATGCGGCTCGCTGGCACATGCGTGCGGTCATAACGTGGAGACAAGTCGCCAGTAATTTTCGACAAGGCAGCACTTGATACAACCACCGCTTGCGTTGCGCCTAACAACTGTCGGTAGGAAGCGTCATGATGCTCGTGATGACTGCAACCCTCTGAATCACAGCTGCCGCTATCCTCGCAACTACAAGTAACTACTTCTGGCTCTTCCAGTGAGATACCATCAGCAAGCAACGGACTTGCCATAACAAGCATCAGTGCCACAACACTGCTAACAACATTACTAATCATAATTATCCCCCTAGACAAAAATTTTCTAAAAAAACGTGCGACTGGATTTACCATATCAGCAGCCTATTAGGATAGGCTTTTTTGTCTATGGAGTCGGGGGAGAAGCGAGGCTTTGTTGCCTAAATAACATCTTTTTGTATTCGGAGGAACGTTCGGCTTTCTCCGCAGACAAACTACCCTGTGCGGTTGCGTATCTCTAACAGGTAGTAGCATTCAATTTCTCGCTTGGACAATGACGGCATATCCCCCTTACACTCCGACTCAAGTGTAACAGGACGAAAACCAAAGCGTCGAAATAACTTCTGTGCCATAACCATATTGGGCGTAACTTCAAGATACAGAACATCGTAGCCAATCGACATCGCCTTATCGATCGCCATCCCCAACAAATGTGAACCTATACCCTTACCTCGATAGGCATGCTCTAAAACCAAATCTCTTATCTCACCAAACCCCTCGCTAATCGGTAGACCGTGCAAAGATCCAAGACCTACACCACCGATACATCTGTCATTGCGAACATCTTTAGCAACATAAAAATGCGCACCATCTTGACTATAAGTCTCATACAAGTTCTCAAGACGACGATGCGTGGAAGCGAGAACATTTCCCGATTCCCCATAAGGTTTGATGTTATCCCTAATCAACTCAACAATGCGTGCAGATGTCGCAGGCGACAAGTTCTCAACAACTGCCTCTTGTTCATTTTGTAATTGCGATTCTCTCAAACACCGCCCCTAAAACAGAAAACAAGAAGTGTAAGGTCTGCACCTACAAATGTAAAGAACAGCTCAACACCAATCAGCTCGTATGATAGCTAACCCAACGCGCTAGTAACGACGACACCTTGCTACTGACAGCATCACCACGCGGTGTGGTAGGTATATTGTTTAAATCAACCACCAAAGCAACATCGTTGCCTAGTCGTTGCCGACAATGCGCACAAGCCAACAAAAAAGTAACAAAATCATACCTGTAGCAGGTGCAATCAGCTCAAGATATTTAGCATTGAGCTCGGTAGTCGCAAAATAATCGTCAAGGACAACCGATATATCCGATTTATTCAGCAACGGTTCAAGCAATAAACGATGCGTCGCCGTGTCAGGCGGCAAAGACTGAATAGTGCCATCGCTGCCCCGCCTTGGCGCTGTTGCTAATAGCTCAAACACCAAATCAGACGACTCTGTTGTTGGATGCGACAGCAAGTTGTAAAGCGAATCCCGTTCTACTGCCACCCTACCAACACTCGTTATCGCATCGACAATCGTCTGCTTGGCAAGCCCCTTGCCAGCCTTGCCTCCCGCCATATGGGAAATCTTCTCGTCTTCAACCGTGCCATCAAAATCATTTGCTCCACCCAACAGCGCCAGCTGTGCGACATCATAACCAAGCATCACCCAATAGGATTTGATATTGGCAAAGTTATGCAAAAAAATACGAGCAATAGCTATCGTGCGTAAATCATCGCAGGCATCGGTATACTTGTCGATTCCCATGTTGTTGCCGTGCGGCTGAAAAGCAAGCGGGATAAAGACATTGAATCCTTCAGTCTCATCTTGAAGTTCACGCAAACGCCGCAAATGATCGATGCGATGCAACGGCGACTCAATATGACCATACAACATCGTCGCATTGGAACGCAGACCTGTCTGGTGAGCAAGACGATGTATCTCCAACCAACGTTCAGCGTTTACTTTCGTATCACATATTTGTTCACGCACATCAGGGTGAAAAATCTCAGCTCCACCACCTGGTATCGAATCCAATCCCGCATCCTTCAATTCCTCCAGCACTGTCGCCACCTGCTTACGACTGCGACGCGCCATCCAGTCAATCTCAACTGCAGTATAAGCCTTAACATGTAAAGCAGGGGCAACTTCCTTCACCGCACTAATAATCCCAAGCATGTCCTGATAACGCCAGCGCGGATGCAAACCACCAACTAAATGCACTTCGGTCGCACCATTTGCTTGCGCATTGATCGCTCGCCGTTGGATCTCCTCATGACTCAAAGCAAACGCCCCCTCCTCACCAGGCTTGCGGGAAAAGGAACAAAACCGACAACTCAATACACATACATTTGTCGGATTGATATGAGCATTGATATTGTAGAGCACGTTGTAGCCGTTGCGCCGCACGTTCAGCTCGTTTGCCAAAGCCATCAACTCCAACACATCCTGCTGAAACAGATAAACTCCCTCGGCAGCGGTAATCGCCTCTCCTCCTAACACTCGCTGACGTATATCCTCAAAGTGCATGGGTATATTTGGTTGCATAACTAACATCTCTCCTTTTATTATGCGGAGGGCTTTCCCCCCTCCGCA
>JAPPIL010000174.1 GCA_028877195.1 Pseudomonadota bacterium | reverse complement strand
AGGGGGAACGCCTCTCGTATAAAAAAATAGGCATTACTTATGCAACAAAGCCGGGTGTGGGGGGCTTGGTCGTATAAGCAACGCCTTTATCTTTTCGATACGAGAGAGCGACGAACGTTTGCTCGTAAACAAACAAAACTTACAAGTATTCACCTTGCATATAGTTTTTCAGACAGTCTGGTATTTTTATCTTGCCATCGGCTGTTTGGTAATGCTCCAATATCGGAATGATGATGCGCGGCGAAGCAACCGCTGTATTGTTGAGAGTGTAGCAGAATTTTTTCTTGCCATCGGTGTCGCGATAACGAATCCGTAGGCGCGCAGCTTGAAAGTCCAACAAAGTCGAACAACTATGCGTCTCGCCATACGACTGACGAGAGGGCATCCAGGTTTCAATGTCATGCTTGCGGTATTGCCCAATACCTAAATCGCCCGTGCACACATAAACAACCCGATAAGGCAACTGTAAATCCTGTAGAATTTCCTCCGAATTAGCCAGCAACTCCTCATGCAAGGCGGCAGAAGCTTCCTCATCAGCACTCCCGATAATCAACTGCTCGATTTTTTGAAATTGATGAACGCGAAATAACCCGTGCGTATCACGCCCATACGTTCCCGCCTCGCGCCGAAAGCATGACGAGTTCGCCAGATAACGCAACGGTAAGTCAGCTGCGTCAAGAGTTTCGTTTTGGTGGAAAGCAACGAGCGGCACTTCCGACGTTCCAACTAAAGCAAGGTCATCATCTTCTAAACGATAGGTCTGCTCTTCACCAACAGGGAAATGCCCCGATCCCACCAATGCTTGTTGACGCACCAGCACAGGCACAGAAAAAGGCTTGAAACCCTTGTTGATAAGTTTGTGAAAAACATGCTGCATCAAAGCATTTTCTAACTCCGCCCCGCGTCCACACAACACATACGAGCGACTGCCAGCAATCTTCACCCCGCGCTCAATATCCAACAACTTGTTGCGCACTCCCAGTTCAATATGATCGCGAGGCGTAAAGGTAAATTTTGGCGGTGTGCCATGCTTCTTAATTTCCACATTGTCGGCATCAGAACGACCAAAGGGGACATCCGTGTGCGGCACAAGCGGCATGGTGAATAGCAGTTGGTTGAGTTCTTTCTCCAAGTTGCGATAACGGTCTTTCGCCTGCTCAATGTCTTTTTTTATCTTTATGCCTGACTCTTTCAAGGTGCGGCGTTCAGATTCACTGGCACGTGGAGCAATTTTAGCGATACGGTTGCGAGCGGCTTGCAGGTCTTCAAGTTTGATTTTGAGTGGGCGCATCTCTGCATCAACGGTCAGCAGACGATCGATGTCGACGTTAATTTTTTTGTGTTCGCAGGTGCGGCGATAGAGGTCTGGATTTTCACGGATGTTTTTTATATCAAGCGAGCGCATGCTGTTCCGTCGTGCGTGAATTAGTCAGAAGGGAGACTATACATTTATCATGTTTTCATTGCTAGGATTGAACGCAAATAATCCGCTGGTGCTCGCACCATTAGCGGGTGTTTCAGATTTTCCCTTCCGTCGTCTGTGCCATGACTACGGTGCGCAGCTTACCTACATTGAGATGCTATCGTCGCAGCCGATAATCAGAGGCAATCGCCGCACTCTTGCGATGATGGCTTGTAAAAAAGGCAACGGCAAACTCGGCGTGCAGCTGACGGGGCAAAACCCAGACGAAATCGGGGCAGCTGTGCGAATTTTGGACGACCATGACTACGACACGATCGACATCAATATGGGCTGTCCTGTCAGAAAAGTGGTCAACAGCGGTTGTGGTAGCGCCTTGTTGAGGGATGAGCGGCTGGTTCACCAAGTCGTTGCGAGAGCGCGGCAGGCGACTAGCAAACCTTTATCGGTAAAAATTAGGCTGGGCTGGGATCGTCAACACTTGAATTATTTGGCGGTCGGCAAGGCTGCTAGCGACGGCGGCGCAGACTGGTTGACAGTGCATGGACGCACCCGCAGTGAGAACTATAGTCGCAGAGTAGATTTAGATGCCATTAAAACTTTGCGAGCGGCATTGCCAATCCCCGTTATCGGCAACGGCGACCTACTTGCTTTCCACGACTATCAGCGGATGCTTGCCACTACTGGTGTGGCTGCCTGTATGATTGCGCGTGGCGCAATGGGCAACCCTTGGATTTTTCGCTACCGTCCGCAGCGTCTTGGCGTTGATGAGTGGCAAACGGGAGTCCTCAAGCACTTACACTATCAACAGCAAGAGTATGGCGACAGCATCAGGGCAATCTCCTGTATGCGCAAACACTTGCTGTGGTATTTGAAAGGTTGGTCTGGTAGCAAACCGTTCAAGGAGCAAGTTCTGAAGTTAGAAAGCTTTGCTGCCGCACAGCAAGTGATCGCCGACTGTGTGGCGCTGCTCAATGCGGCGGGGGTGGTGTATCGCAACCAGTCAGATTACCTATGCACCTACTCTTGACTGGCATCTGTCGGGTGATTGACAATAATAGTGCCAGCCAGAATGCCATAACCGAGGAATAGACATTGAAACTAACACTAGTTATTACGATGATAATGATGCTTGTCGCTGCTGCCGCAAGTGGGGTTTATTTGCAGCGTTGGACACAGGCGGACGTGGTATTGCCACAGCAGGAGGTGATCGTTGAGTTTCCTGTGCGCACAGGCTTGGCAACGTTGGCAGCAAAGCTAACTGCGGCGGGAGTAATCGACTCGGCGGCAATGTTCAAACTTTATGTGCGTTGGCGCGGCAATTTTCAGCAGTTTCAAGCAGGGGATTATCGCTTTGTAGCGGGTAGCATCAGTCCTGTGCACCTTGTTGAAAGGTTCACTCAAGGCGACATCGGCGCAAAACTCGTCTTGAGTCTTACTTTCCCAGAAGGCTTTACCCTGCGCAAGATTGCCGCTCGGATGGCGGCGCATGGTGTTGGCACTGTTGATCGCAATATGGCGTTAGCGAGTGATGAAACTTATCTGCACAGTTTGAATTTAGGCAGCATCGCAACGCTAGAGGGTTACTTGTATCCTGCTACGTATGATTTTTATCAGCGGTTGCCGACTGCAAAAGAAGTGTTCAATGCGATGGTCGGCAAGTTCTTCAGTATGTTGCCAGCGGACTATGAGCGACGGGCAGCGAATATGGGGATAAGTTTGTATGATGCGGTCAAGATCGCTTCGTTGATTGAGGTTGAAACTAGCCATGACGATGAACGCGAACGTATTGCCGAAGTTATTTGGCAACGGTTGCATAAAGGTATCCCGATTGGAATTGATGCGTCGGTAATTTACGGTATCGCTGATTATCGTGGCAATATAACCAACCGCCATCTGCGCGACCGCAGCAACCCTTACAATAGTAGGGTGCATCGTGGTCTACCACCAACACCGATCTCATCGCCATCGCTAGCCTCGTTGCTAGCGGTATTAAACCCAACCGCTGAAGGTGTCTTATTCTACGTCTTGATCCCTGATGGGCGGCGACGGCATCATTTTTCCAAAACCCTGCAAGAACACAACATCCATGTTCAGCGTTTGGTGAGCCACCAGCGCTAGCGGCATCGCACATGTGTTTGGTGGGCAACTGAAAAATTCGTTGCAGCGGTGTTTTCATAGTATTATTAGTATGATAGACTTGTTAATGAATTGAGTTAGTTGCGCAACTCTGCGCGTATCTTTCGCAAGAGCAGGGTGAGGGAATACTGATGGTAAAATCAAACCTAGTGGAGAAACTCTCGGAGCGCGCTGACATCACCTTGATGAAGGCCGAGGAGATTGTAGACATCTTCTTCAACTCAATCAGCGATGCTCTCGCACGTGGTGAGCGGGTTGAGATCCGAGGCTTCGGTGCGTTTGCTGTTCGTTCTTATCGTGCCTATGAGGGCAGAAACCCCAAGACGGGTGAGAAGATTCAAGTCCCTCCGAAAAAGCTCCCCTTTTGGAAGACTGGCATGCAGCTGCGCCATCGGGTGGATGCGTATATCGGCGATGATTTAGTCTGATGGGTGCAGGGGGCTTTGTTGCATAACTAACATCTCTCTTTTTTGCCTAGCCGCCAAGTAAAACTA
>JAPPIL010000240.1 GCA_028877195.1 Pseudomonadota bacterium | reverse complement strand
ACCCTGAAGTGCTTGTTGAACGCTATATCACCAATCCCAGACATATTGAAGTGCAGCTCATCGGTGATTGTGTTGGCAAGGTGGCAATTTACGGCGAGCGTGAATGTTCTGTGCAGCGGCGTTTTCAAAAAATTATTGAGGAAGCACCTGCACCAAACTTGAGTGATAGACAGCGTGAGTCGTTGGCGAGTGCGGCGTTAGCGTTGGCCAAGCAGGTGTCTTACTACTCAACAGGCACGGTTGAATTCTTGTTAGATGCCGAGACGGGTGATTTTTATTTTTTGGAAATGAATACCAGACTGCAGGTTGAACATACTGTAACGGAGGAGGTGTTCGGCGTTGATCTGGTGGCGATGCAGTTGGATGTTGCGTTAGGCAAGGAACTTACGACTATGTTTCCACGCCAGTGTGGTCATAGTGTGCAGGTGCGGTTGTATGCAGAGGATGCTGCGCGTGATTTTATGCCAACGCCAGGGCGAGTGCTAGCATTCAAGCCGTTACATGGTCTTGGTTTGCGCTGGGAGATTGGTGTTGATGCAGGTGAGCAGTTGTCGGCTAATTTTGATCCGATGATTGCCAAGTTGATCGGCAGTGCGCCGACACGAGAACTGGCACTGGCAAGACTTGAGCTGGCGTTACGGCAATCTTTTATCGCAGGCATTACGACAAATATCCAGTTTTTGCGGCAGGTCTTGACCGATGAAAAATTCAAGCGGGGCGAAATAACTACTAACTATGTCGCAGAAAACAAAGAGCGTCTGTTAGCAGCTATAGACTCTGAAGCAAGTGCCAAACAGACTGCTTATCTTGAATTTCTGCGGCAGCATTATTTCGGTTCACAGGCAAGGATTGCGAAACTTTTTCAACCACAGAGCCAGCATGGTGGCGCAGCTGATACCGTGCCAGACATCCATATCGACGATGAACAGCAGTATGGCAAAGATACAGTCTATGGCAATGGACGGTGCGCAGGCAAACACATGCAGTTTGTGATTCATCGTAACCGTGGGCAGGATACGCTGATCATCAATATTGATGGTAATTACCAACGTCTTGATGAACATGAGTGGCGTTGGCAGGAAAGTGCAAGCGAGCAAGGTAGGGCTGCTAACGATGGTAGCTTGCGTGCGCCGTTGCCAGGCAAAGTTACGACGGTGCAGGTCGCCGCAGGAGATAAGGTGCAGGCTGGCGAGACTTGTGTAACTTTATTGTCAATGAAGATGGAATTCGCAGTTAAGGCTGAAACCGCAGGCAAGGTCGCAAGGGTGCTAGCACAGGTAGGCGATACGGTCGGCGATGGACAGGAGTTGATAGTGTTTGTATAAACACGGTGTTATGCTATTAGCCAGTTTTCTTTTTTGCTTTGTTGGTATCACCTGCTGGGTGGGTTTTTCGGCGGTGCGGCATAGTCGCAAATCCGAGAAGGACTACTTTCTTGCCAGTCAAAGTATCTCGCCCTATGTGCTAGCGTTTTCAGGCAGTGCTTCAAAGTTTAGCGGCTTTGTCTTCGCAGGCTATGTCGGTCTTGCTTATGCGAGTGGTGCGGCGGTGTTATGGCTTGGGCTAGGGTTGGCAGCAGGGGGAATTGTCGGCAATTTCTTTGTCATACGTCGTTTACAGGAAACCAACCATGGCGGTTGGGCGTTGAGTTTGGGCGAATTGATAACCTTTCAAGATGGTGAGAACCGAGTTTGGCTGCGACGCTTTATCGGTATTATCACTGTATTTTTCTTGAGTATCTATGCCGCTGCCCAGCTACAAGCAGGAGGGAAAGCGCTAGAGGTAGCACTCGGTCAACCGCTTTATGTCGGTATCATGTTGAGCATGGTCGTAATTATTTTTTACTGCTGGGCGGGTGGTATCAGGGCATCAATTTGGACGGACACCGCTCAAATCGCGATCATGACTGCGAGTTTGGTGTTGATTCTAATCGTTGCCGTGGTCAAACAAGGTGGCATTACGGCAATGTATGAAGCTTTTATCGCTACCGCGGGTGCTGACCACAATGCCGTGTCGCTCCTGCCGCAGAATATGCTCATCGGGGGTTACGGCGGGTTATCACTGTATTTTCTCGGTGCGTTTGGGTTTGGGGTCTGTGTTATCGGTCAACCACATGTGCTGGTGCGGGCAATGGCTTTATCTTCGTCTCGTGATACGAGAAAATTTTTTATCACTACCAGTATCTTTGATATTTTGTTTTTGCTGTTAGCGGCACTGGTAGGATTATGCACTAGAGTTATTATGCAAAATCATGGCAACTTTGACCCTGAATTAGCACTGTTCTTATCGGCAAACGAGATGTTGCCGCCGCTTGCGGTCGGTTTTGTATTAGCTGGAGCATTTTCCTCAACTCTGTCCACGGCCGACTCACAGGTTATCAGTTGCTCCGCATCGCTGATGCGCGACTTGCCTGAACCACCGCAAGAGTCGCTCAAATTAGCAAAAGCCGCAACCGTTGGTATTGCCCTGCTCGCGACCCTTATCTCACTTTGGGCGGATAAAAATATATTCGCACTCGTAGCCTTTGCTTTCACAGGGCTTGGTGCGTCGATCGGTTGTTTGCTGTTGCTACGCATCTTTAATATCAGCATACCTGCATGGGGTGGGTTTCTTATCGCTTTCGCTGGTGGTGGCACGGTTGTGATTTGGACATTGAGTGGCTTGAAGTCATACATCAACGAAAGTATACCTGCTCTGCTCGCGGCGGCGCTGATGTTTGTGGTTGTAAAGGTAATTTCTAGAATACGCTCTTGTAAAAAAAGTGCGAACAAATCATTAGTTAAGTAGTTGTTGTGCGAAGCAAGCAGTTATACGTTACATGAACAGAATTTTGTGAGGGGGAAATATGTTTAAGTTATTGTGTGTTTCGTTTTTCTTGAGCACGGTTGCTTTCAGCAAGACTGATAGTGCTGCGATTAAGATCGGTGTAGCAGGCCCGTTTACGGGAGCGTATGCGATGTTTGGCAAACAACTGTGGGAGGGCACAACCCTAGCGGCGAAGAGCATCAATGCGGAAGGTGGTATCAACGGTCGCAAGATTGAATTGGTTAAGGGCGATGATGCTTGTGAACCGAAGCAGGCGGTTGCGGTTGCCAATAAGTTTGTTGAGCAAGATAAGGTTGATGCGGTGGTTGGGCACTTTTGTTCATCGTCCACCATCCCTGCGGCAAGGATCTACAACGATGCACGCACGGTGATGATTACGCCTGCGTCCACTAACCCGAAGGTAACGGGGATGAATTATCCGATGGTTTTTCGCACCTGTGGGCGTGATGACCAGCAGGGTATTGTTGCCGCCGCGTTTATCGCTAACCGTTTGCAAGCGAAGCGAGTGGCGATAATCCACGACAAGGATACTTATGGTCAGGGTTTAGCGGATGAGACGCGCAAAAACCTGAAGAAGGCGAAGATAACTGAAGTGTTATACGAGGGTTTGACTCGTGGTGAGAAGGATTTTAGTGCGTTGGTAACCAAGATTAAAGCTAAACGTGCGGATGCGGTATTTTTTGGTGGCATTCATGCTGAAGCGGGTTTGCTTGTCAAGCAGATGCGTCAACAGGGTTTGAAGGCGCATTTTATCTCTGGTGATGGCATTGTGTCGGAAGATTTCGTTGTTGTTGCGGGCGGCACGAAGTTTGTTGATGGGGTTTATATGACTTACAGTCGTGAGCCGCGTGATGAACCTACTGCCGCTAAAGTGGTAGCCACGTTTAGAAAGAATGGTTTTGAACCAGAGGGTTATACTCTTTATGCTTATGCTGCGATGCAGGCATTGGTTGCTGCAATGCAAAAGAACAAGGCGGCGACAGGCAAACGCCACGATAGCATGGCGGTGGCAAAATGGTTGAAGAGCAACCCTGTCGCAACTGTGCTTGGCAAGAAGGAGTGGGATAAGAACGGCGACCTGACTGCTGCTGGCTACGTTATCTACAAGTGGAATGACAAGGGTAAATATAAGGTTCTTGAAACGGGGATTTAGTGTTTTTATACGAGAGGCAGTGCCTCTCGTGCTCTCACCTTTTGTTTGCGGAGGGCTTTCCCCGGCTTTGTTGCATAAGTAATGCCTATTTTTTTATAGGG
>JAPPIL010000258.1 GCA_028877195.1 Pseudomonadota bacterium | reverse complement strand
CGCTTGTGCCAGGACACCCTTGCTTTGTCCATCATCTATCTCAAATATGAGTGCCCAAAGGCACTTGTACTTGAGTAGAGTTAACAGTCGCCGATAGGCGTGATAACCATGTTCTGGTTCAAACCAGCATATGTTTGTGGGCAAGAGGGGGGAGGAGCGCGAGGAGGGGGAAAGCCTCCTCGCATAAAAATACAAACTCACACCAACATAATGTCCGCATGCAACGGGATGCGACGCACTGGGTCTATCTGCACCGCATGCAATTTAGCAGGCATCTGTTTACCATCCAAGTTCAGTGTAAATCTGCGGCTTGAACCCCATACTTTGCCAAGAAGATTGGGGTTAAGGCTGATAGATCGGCTCTCCTTACCTGCCGTAACGATAACCGCAGGGATTTTATCCACACGGCGAAGCTTGCGGGCAATACCCTTGCCAGTTGCCTGCCGCGCCTCCGCATCAATAATATGGTCTGTGTTAGTCATGACGACACCATTCAGTTAAAGGCTAGGACTTATAGCGCAATTATCCCCGCAAAACTAGAGCAGACTCGCAACCCGCTCCCAATTCACCAAGCGCCAGAAAGCATCAAGATACTTGGGGCGAGCGTTCTGATAGTCAAGGTAATAGGCATGCTCCCAAACATCGCAAACCAGCAGCGGTTGCCAACCATCTCGCGTCAAAGGCGTGCCAGCATTGCTCTCCTGCACAATGGTCAACTTACCTTCTTTATCCTTCGCTAACCACGCCCAGCCCGAACCAAACAACGAAATAGATTTCTGTGTAAACTCGTTTTTGAATTCATCAAACGAACCAAACGTCGCCGCAAATTCCTTTGCCAACGCCCCCTTCGGCTCGCCGCCACCGTTAGGCGATAAACAATCCCAATAAAAAGCATGATTGTAAACCTGTGCCGCATTGTTGAACACCGCACCACCACTAGCCGCCGAAGCACGGACAATCGCCTCTACGTTCATATCCTGCATGTCTGTGCCTGTAATCAACTTCTGCAAATTAGCAACATACGTATGATAATGCTTGCCATAATGATAATTCAACGTGTGCCCAGAGATATGTGGCTCAAGCGCATCCATCGCATAGGGCAGTGGTGATACTTCAACAGACATCGGTATTCTCCTGTGTTGTTTTAGCGAGTTGCCAACCCTAAAGACAGTATAGATATTTTCTAGTGTGTCAACCTGTAGTTGCTCGGTCGGGACTGTTGGTTGGAGTTGAAAAATTTTGAAGATGGCAACAGTAAATTATAGAAGATAATCCAAAAGCTCACTGCCACCCCATCACGCCAAGTTATTTTTTTACCCTGTGCATGTGTGCGTGGTCGGTAGGAAATCGGATACTCACGCACCCGCACATCAGTAAGACGAGCAGTCTTTGCGACTAATTCAGTATCAATACTAAATCGTTTAGAAGTCAGATGAAGCTTCTTCAACGTCGCGCTATGATAAAACTTGTAGCCACACGAAGCATCGGTCAAGCGCATGTTAGAGCAGAGGTTGCTTAAAATAGTTATCGCCTTGTTTTTCAAATAATGGAAATTATTATGCACTTGCGAATTGTTGGGATGAAAGCGTGAACCAAAACTCACATCAATTTTACCCGCAACAATCGGTGCGATAAGAGTCGCAATTTCCTCAATACGATACTCAAAATCACAGTCTTGAACGCCGATAACATCACCTTTACAGTGTTTCAACGCCGTGAGGATGCAGCCACCCTTGCCGATATTCTTCGGGTGCGTAAGGATTTTGGTCGGCTTCTTGAAATCATACGCCTGCAGAATAGCTAACGAGTCATCACTAGACTTGTCGTCAACGAAAATATACTCAACCGCAGCATTTGGTAGTGAAAAATTATCAATCATCACCAAAAACTCCTGCAAATGCTGGGCTTCGTTGTAAACAGGGATGATTAAGGAGAGAAGCGGCGGCTTGCTCATGTTCGCACCCGTAACAACAGCTTGCCAAAACACAGAGGCACTAACAGCAGCAACAGTAAACTAGCAAATTGCTGGTAATCATGCTGGGCGGCAAGGGTAGCACAAGACTGGGACTTCAGCGTTGATTCCGAGTCGGGGCTAATAGCAGTCAAGCTAGCGGTTTCCATGTAGCTCTCACAAACAAAGGGAAGGTCAACCCCGCGAGCGGTAAACGCATCCTTGATTATACAGGCGTGCTGACCATTAAACAATTGACGGTCGGACTGCATCAATGCCTGTGCAAGCTCATGCTGGTCAGCGTTGCGCGACAGCATTTCTAAACTCATGTAGACGATACGTGCCATGTTTGGAATGCGAGCATGAAGTTCCCACAGCAACGATGATAAAATCTCGCCGCGCTGGTGATGATGCTCAAAGTCATCGATATTTCCCTCGGCTTCCGCATGCCGCAGGCATTGACTTGGCACCGAGCATCCTTGCAGATAGTCGGTGCAAACACTTTCCGCCAAGCAATTATCACCCGTCTTGGCATAGGTGAAATAATCAGCCAAACCCTCATGTAAAGCGACAGAATCAAATGTTTTAGCATGAACATGGCGATAGATAACGTGATGGGCGAACTCATGGGCGATTACATCAAAGTCAGTCGCAAGATTGCGTAGCCCTCGCCCCTTTGCAATAACAATCCGAGCGCCACTTGACGATGAGGGCGGTTCATAACGAGCGCTGGCAGGACGGTCAGGCATCGCTGGTTGCACAAATAACTGCACAGGCATGTCGCTATGCCAGCGGTAGCCCAAGCGTTGAAAAAAATCCAACATTACATTAGCAAAGTAATATCCCGCTAACGCCTCATAACGAGGGTCGTCGATGTCGTAGCTGATTTCGCGATCATCATCCTCTTCTGCTAATGATATTGAAGTTTGAGCAACGAAATAGTCATTGCGCAACTGTCCAGCATGGTTGACATTGACCTTAACCATTTGCGCATCAGCGTAGATATTCGGGTAATGCACCTGCGCATAACGCATAACCTGCAAATCATTGCGCAACCAGCGATAGACTTGATGCGCATCAGCCTGCACAAAGTGTCGCACACCATTTACCCGCAACTGTAGCTCCCAAATTGGGATAAGCTCCGCTCCTTCCAACTTCAGGCAAGGTTGACTCGCAAGCACCGTTATTTTTCCCTGCTTAAACGTGCGCAAATGCGTCATTACCGCGGCGAGACTAGGAAGCTCGGTATTTGCAGTTTCATAAGTTGGCAGCCTGCCAATAGCAAAATGAATTTTGTCGGACTTTACCACTTGCAGATAGTGTTCATCACATAGAGGAATGCCGTTAAGATGGAATAAAAAATTTTCTTTGACAAAAAAACTACCCTGCTGGCGACTGCTTTTGATTTGGAGATTAGGGTGCAGGTGGTGGCGCTGCAGATAGGCTCGCATATCGGAGGGCAAGTTCTCCAACAGCAAAGTTTTTTGGGGGAATGGTGTAAGCTCAAGATAAGGTGGCTGTATTTGTGGTAATAAGGCGAGAGCGACATCTGACAAGAGTAGCAGGGACAGCAGTGTTGCGATTAGCATGTAACAGCCAAGATGGTCTGGTATTCATCTCGGCTTTGCTTGCCAGAGTTTTAGCATCACAGTTTGAAAGTTGCGCAAGGGTAACTTTTGCTTAACCCTTGCTTGGTTGCTTGGTTGCTTGGTTGCTTGGTTGCTTGGTTGCTTGGTTGCTTGGTTGGCAAGCTATGAAGCTCCTTTGCTTCTGTTACAACTGCCACACAATAGTTGCAGATTACTGTCGGTATCATGCCCACCTTTTGCTTGTGGCACGATATGATCAAGCTCAAGATGCCTGATTTTGAAATGCTCTAGACAAATGTTGCAGAAACCTGCTTGCTTACCGTAGAGAGTGTCTTTAATGTTTTTAGAGCGTTTCGGATGCTTCAGTTTGGAGCTAGGTAATGTGTCCACTTTTTGGGGGCTACTCCAAAAGCAGCTCGTTGCCTAGCTAAAGTTTCTTTTATTCAGGTATTCGGGCAGGGATTATGCTTCTGTCGTATTCATGTGGAGCACAAAGCTGTGTAGAACTACGACACTTGTCGTCTGTGCACCGTTTTTTGCATACGGGGGTATCGCCATCCCAATATCTAAATTCACAGTC
>JAPPIL010000208.1 GCA_028877195.1 Pseudomonadota bacterium | reverse complement strand
GGGCCACGCTTGCGTCTGCGCCATTTTTGCCAAGCACGGTCGTATTTACTATGCTAGGTGCTCGCCACATAAGAAGCCTGTTCAATATAGAGATTAAGGATTTTTTCCAATAGCCCTAGGCGTTGCGGGGACTTCTTCGGTAAACTTTTCAGCGTTGAGTTAAGATATTTGATCGTGCTACGAATGCCTTTGATAAGTTTCTTTTCAACCGCGGCAAAATAAATCTCGGAACGGAAGATAGCGGTGTTTCGTTTTTTGGCTTGGCGTTTCTTGTAGCGGCTGTCATCATCAAGCACGATGTCAATCATCGCTTTTTCACGCGCCGTCGCTTGACCGCTAACACATATTAAAACTAACGCTGTCAGTGCTACTCGCATCTACTTCTTACAACTGCTAACAATGTCATACACATAACCACCGAGTTCATCTTCCCAGTATTCACCCTCAAACGGCCAGAACTCCAACTCTGATTTTCTCGCAATCTCACGCATGCCACCGATGAAATTTGCTTTTTTTTCGGCCGTAGATACCTTCAACAGTGAGCGAAGCTTATCCACCCTACCGAGCAGTAACTCGGCTTTGATAAATCTTGTTTGATTGTAGAGTTCTGTTAAGTATTCAACTGACTCCCGTGCACCTTCAAGGAGTTTTGCCCCCGCACTGCTCATGGAGACCGATCTTTTTTTAACTAGGAACGACTTTAAATCATCTATCAAACCAGAGCGTAGCCATAGTTGACTAGCATTCTCAAGCCGTTCTAGCTCACGAGTGGAGAAGCGCACCGTCATCAGAGCTTCTTTGTAAATATCCCGACGCGATAGTGAATCCACTACCACATGCGCATTTCTGTAGCCTTTGAGCGAGCCTTCACGATATTTTTTGATCAACCTAAAAAACTTCGCATGATCGGAGCGGTATCTATTGATTAACTTGCGAAGGTCTTTGAATGCAGGTGTGTAGCGGTCTTTGAATTTATTGATGGAACTCTTCACTTCATCATAACGGCACAAATTTAAAAAGGTGATTGCCTGTAACACGTAAATCTCTGGATAAAACCTATTATGAAAAAATGGCGACGTGAATGTATGGATATTACCCAGTGTATGGTTGTATTTTTTCATCAAAAAAAAAGCCCATGAACCTTCAAACAAGGCCTGTAGCCAGTTATCGGACTCACGCGGTATCTCCGCATAATAGCGCAACGCTTGCCGATAACGTCTGGCTTCGTAGTGAACACGAGCGATGTTTAGAGTCGCAACCTCTTGTAGCCATTCGGAATCAGAGCTTGACTTAACCTTCATGAAATACGAGATGGCACGCCCGTAAAGTTTTTCCATGTTTGCCAGAATACCAAGAAAAAACAGCGACTTAACATGATAAGGACTACTGCTTGGCACTTTTTGGAAAGCTGACTGTGCCAGCTTGTAATTACCGTTTCTAAATGAGTTGACCCCTTGATAATGAAAATAAAATCCACGTGCGACACCAGGGATACGGGCAGGATTTACTTTAGTCTTCAGTAGTTGAACGATGTGTGCTTCGCCAAGATTGATGATTGAATTAATCTCACCTAGTTCTTCAAATGCTTTGCGAAAGTAGGCGTTCCTTTGGCTTGCCCCACGCCGCACAATCACGCTGTAATACTTGGAAGCTGAATAGTAAAAACCGAGTTTCTGAAGGCTTTGCGCTAAACCCCACTCTGATTTTAATTTCTCTTGGGTGCTTTTAGGATAATTCATGATTTGGAAAAACTTCGCCGCCGCTTTTTTATATTTTTTGCCAACAAAGTCTCGTTGCGCACTTTTGAAGTTGGCAAAACTTGTTTGCGCAACAAATACAAACAGCAGTATAATTACTTGCGACATTCGCTACCTAAACTTCGCTATCTAAATAAAGTATGACGCTCCAGCTTGAAACATGATCGTGTGATATAGATACCGTTCCATAGTAGAATTTTCCGCTGGTCCTGGGGTGCATGTTTTGTCAGCCTGGTCTATGTGAACGATGATATTTCTAATCTGCCATCGCAAGCTAACATGCTTATTGAGATAAAACCTTTGCCCAGCCCCCATAGATGCCGCAACACAATCTAAATGGATGAAGGTATCTTTGTTGTTGTTCTTATCTTCAGACGGTTCTTTAATGCTGATGTTTGAGTAACCACCGCCAGCACTAAAGAAAGTGTCAAAGTAAATCAACCTCCCGCTAGAAAGCTGATATTTGCCATACACAGGCGACCACATGATACTCGCATTCAAGTTGTATCTCGTATGACTAGTGCCAATGTTGATGCCATAATCCTTCCTTAAAGTTTTATTGTCCGCCTTGTTAAAATTCACACCGAGCACGGCATCTAACCCAAATGCCAGATATTCGGTCAAATGATAGGCGGTCATCGCTGAAAACATCAGCGTGTAGGTAAACGTCTCGTTCATCACCATGTGCGCTTCGGAAGCTAATTCCAGTCGGTTTTTTTTTACAAAGTAGCGCGGCCGAATAACATTGATCTTGTAATCCATTGTCTCTGCGAACAGTGTAAGCGAAAACATGGCTAGCAGTCCGACTATGATTAACTTATTCATATTCCTAGCTGGATCTGGCTTTTTCTTTTGAAACAACGAGCTTAAACGTTACAAATTTTGCCTGCTGTGCGGATAGCATAACCATTCGCATCAGTTCAAACTTATGCTCCCTATCCATCTCTAAAGTGAGGGTAGAGACTTTGCTGTCGTCTTTTGCCTGCGCATCAGAGTAATTGCTATTGGTTGTGTTGAGTTTAACCAGTTCTTGGTAGAGGGGATAGATTGCACCTTGGGTGGTGTCCTTGTCGTCAATGCCATCGGTGATAGACAGCACTTTGTTGTCATTGACGAGTATCTCATGCTTTGACACCACGACCGCAGGGACTTCATCAAGCGATACGGTAGTTATTGAATCAGGCAACGTCAACGCAGGGTTCGGGTCATGACTTATCGGGTCGCTGGAATAGCTCATCAACAGAAACGTTACGAGGATGCTAAAAATATCAAGCATCGGCATAATCGGCAGGGATATAGCTTCATTTGAATCACCAGAAAGTGCCATGATCTACCTAATCAAGTTCACAAAAGAACGCTGCCGATAACTACTTTGGGAAACAGGGTATTGTTGTCTTTCGTTTCATCGTATTCTTGTGAAGAATCAACCTTCACCGCATCAAGTATTACAACCAACAACTTGTAAGATACGCCGTCATCGCTATAGAGGGTAACGAGGTCTTGCTTGGGATTATCTTGCTTCAACGCTAACAGCGCCTGATGAAAATCAGCAATCCCATCAGGTGTAGTTGCATAACTGCTTTCTCTTGCTTGATAAGGGGGCGACGAAAACCTTGTGCGCAAGTCAACGTTAGTGCTATCAACACTAACGTTTATCTCCAAACTCCGCTGCGGAGCTTTGTCAGGTTCGGCATTTGACAAGTAAGGAACTTGAACTTTCAACAAACCTATGGATACAAACGCCGCTGTAAACAGCAGAAACGTATTGAGCAGCGAGAATATATCAATAAAGGGCATGATGTTGAGTTCAACATTTGTTGCTGCCGCCACTGCTTGTTTCTTTTTACGACGCAAGTAAACACACCTAGTTCATGCTGTTAGATAATTTTTGTTTGCGGGTATAAAGCAAATCAAGCAACCGCGCAGAATTTTTGTTTATATCGTTGATTATTGCCGTCTGCTTCATCATCAAGATACCATAAGCGAGCAAACAGATAAGAGCTGTCCCAAGCCCAAACGAAGTCGCAGTCAATGCTTCCGAGATACCTTCAGCCAAGATCGTTTGTTTCTGTGCGCCTGTAGCAAATGCCGCCGCACCAAATGATTTCATCAATCCGAAAAGAGTCCCCAATAAGCCAAGTAATGTGGCAACGTTTGCTGTTGTGCTCAACAGTGCGACACCTTTGGTTGCTTTGGGAATAACACTCAATGTCGCATGGTCTAGGGCGTTTTCAATCTCTTGGGTTGAGTCATTAGCACGCTTCAACGCCTCTGACATGACATAAGGCAAGAGCCTCGGCTTTGCTTTTTTACAGAGCCTGATCGCATTTTCAATTGAGTTGTTCATGACCATCTTCTGGATCGCAGACATGTAGCC
>JAPPIL010000235.1 GCA_028877195.1 Pseudomonadota bacterium | reverse complement strand
AGAGCGACTAACGCCTCTCGTATAAAAAAAATAGGCATTACTTATGCAACAAAGCCCCGTCGCCATGGTCGCGCAAGTGCTGTTCTCAAGTTACAACTCAAGCGCTTGTGCTCAACCAGTGTTCAGCTGGTTGTCTGTTTTATAGTCAAATCTTGTAGCAATAATAGCATGTTATGATATATTACAGCAAACACATACGAGGAACACATGCAGAAGTTCTACGCTCTATTGTTGTTGCTATTGGGTTGCAATGTTGAAACTGCGAGCCACTTGTCAACATTGTCGCAGTCAGTGCCAGCCAACGCTTTCATTTCGGAATGGGAAGTAAACAGCTATGCTCGCACGATCACTTTGCCGCTGGTCAAGGGTTTTGACTATGATTTCAGCATCGATTGGGGCGACGGTCATACCGCCCAAGTGCAGGCATACAATGATCCAAACAGCCGTCATGTCTACAAGGAAATGGGTAACTACCGCATCGTTATCACTGGCAAGTTAGAAGCGCTCGACATGAGCAAAAACATCCTTACGCGCAAGGCAATCGTCAATGTTCCACAACTTGGTGATGTCGGTTGGAAGAGTTTGCAAGCAGCGTTCAAAGGCTGCTCAAACCTCAAAGCTGTCGCAGGTGGGCAGTTAGGGCAAGTTACAAACATGCGCGAGATGTTTGCTGGCTACACAAAAACCAGCGTTGATAGTAGCAATTGGGATACGAGTAGCGTTACCGATATGCATCGGATGTTCATGTATAATACCGAAGTTCACCCCGATGTCAGCACTTGGGACACTAGCAACGTTGCTGATATGAGCTGGATGTTTGCTGGCACTGTCAACGCTAACCCCGATGTCAGCACTTGGGACACCAGCAAAGTAACAGACATGGGTTATATGTTCTACAACTCGAAAGCGAACCCCGACGTTAGTGCTTGGCAAACAGGTAGTGTGCATAAAATGAACAGCATGTTTGCCAGCAATGAGGTAGCTGACCCTGATGTCAGCACTTGGGATACGAGCAAGGTAACCAACATGGCATCGATGTTTGCCGACTCTGGTGCCAACCCAGATGTTAGCAACTGGGATGTCGGTGCAGTTACCGACATGAGTAGCATGTTTCAAAATACTGCAAGTTATCCTAATGTCAGCAAGTGGGATACCAGCAACGTAGAGGACATGGGCTATCTGTTCGCCCATACGTCGCTTGCTGACCCAGATGTCAGCGCTTGGCAAGTTGGCAATGTTACATCGATGGATGGCATGTTCAGCCACGCACCAAATGCTAACCCCGATGTCAGTCGTTGGGATACCAGCAAATTGACCAATGCTAGCCACATGTTTGCTGATGCAACCAATGCCGAACCCGATGTTAGGCGGTGGAACACCAGTTCTTTGAGTGATGTGCGAGGCATGTTCAAGGATGCGCCCCACGCTAACCCTGATGTAAGTCGTTGGGATACCAGTAATATAAAAAGTTTAGCGCTTATATTTAGCGGTGCCGTCAGCGCCAACCCTGACTTGTCGCAGTGGAATTTTGCCAAAATAAGATGCTTTGAGGATACTTTTCAGCGGGTCAACATGTCTACTGCTAATTACAGTGCCCTGCTGATCCAGTTGAGCAAGACAACCATGATCGAGGGGCGACGCTTATGTCAAAACTACCGTGCCCGCACCCCTTATCCTTTGGATGTCGGCAATAGTCGTTACCACGCTAATGCCGCAGCTGCTAGAGCACAGCTCATCGCTAGGGGCTGGCTAATCATTGACGGTGGTATGGAGGGTGGCACAGCACAGGATGACTAAAGCACTAACATTAGTGCTAGTGCTGTCTTTCCATCTGATTGCGATCGTTATCGGCTGCATTTATCTTGGTGTCCACCTCGACCAACATTACCCGCTGGCAAGCATCTCATGGCTTGCCATCACCCTGATCGCAGGACTGCTGCTCATTGCCCAGAACTACTACCTGCTGTTCAGGTATCTTAGGCGGGTGGATATCGCTAGCCGCGAGTAATGCCGCACAACTAATGCACGCCAAACAGAAGCTACTTGCATACAGTGGCTGAATTTTCGTAGCCTTAAGGCAGGTATTCGCAATGACAAAACCCTTAAACTGGTGGCTGCAACATGTCCGCACAACAGATGACACTAGAAGACCTTGTGCATCTTGCCAACAAGGTCGGGCTAGAGCTAGTCGCGGCTAAAAAAGTCTGCGATCGCTATGAACTGCTCAAGCACACAGTCAGAGCAAGGATTATGCAACGCCTTGATGATGGCAATCACTCCGAAACGAAACTCCGTCGCCTGATGGAGGTCGATGCCGAGTATGTCTCCTATCTAGAGAAACTCATCGAAGCCCGCTCCCAAGCCGATAAAGTCAAACTTCGCTACGAGTCCTATAAAAATCTGTTCGAGGCTAGGCGTAGCATGTTGAGTTTTCGTAAAGCCGAGATGCGCCTGCTCTAAAGCTGATTTAAATACCTGCCATGTTCTGCTAGAATGTTTCTGTAACACACTGCTTGAAAGGAAGCGCTGATGCGGTCGTTAGTGCTGCTAACATTATGCGGGACACTATGCGGGACAGGTGGATTATCTGGGTGCAGCACATTCTTCACGGCAAAATCAGACAAAACACCATCAAACCCTGTGCCACCGATAATTCCGCCCATTAACCCTGCTTCTGGTTGCCACACAGAACTCGCCTACAATGCCTTCATTAGCGAGTGGCGCGTTGCCAGCGGTGAGACCATCGTGCTCCCGTTGCCAGCTGGTTGGTCGTATGAGTTTGCAATCGATTGGGGCGACAACGATGCCAACACCGAAGCCTACCCCTACTACTCTAGCAAATCCCACCCAGGTCGCGTCCAGCATACTTACGCGGCGGCTGGCACTTACGTCGTTTCAATCTACGGTGTGGTTGAGGGTTGGAGTTTCCAAGAGATTCCAGACAGTGCGATGAACCTCCTCGCCGTGCATGATCTCGGTGATCTTGGCTGGCAATACTTGCGCGGTGCATTCTACAACGCCAAAAATCTCCAAACCCTAAAAGGCGGCAACACTTCACAAGTTAGCGACATGTCAAACATGTTCGCAGGTGCTACCCTCGTGCAACCAGACTTGTCCCACTGGAGTTTCGCCAGTGCCACCGACTTGAGTGGCATGTTCAAAGATTCGACGCTCGCCACTGTTGTTTATGACCTTTTGCTCCAGCGCATCGTTGCGACGACCAAGCAACACAATCTTACCCTCGACGCAGGCAACTCTCGTCACTCCCCGCAAGGCGCACTAGAAAAACAAAAACTCTTAACGCTAGGCTGGACGATTCACGATCAAGGTGCAACCGCCTTACGCATGCGTATGGTCGGCGACAAACTTGATTAGCTTGGCATTTGATGAACCGATCAAACGTCCAACTACCTTACCATCACGCATATAGATGAAAGTCGGCAATGTCTGCACCTTAAGATTTTTCGGGGTATCAGGACTCATGCTTACGTCCATCTTTACTGCCAACAACTTGTCGCAGTAATCTCCCGCTATCTTGTCTACTAGCGGCATAATCGCATCGCACAGATCACACCACGACGACCAAAAAATTATTAGCACCGGTATCTTTGAAAACATCACTAAACTTTCAAACATTTCATCTGATGCATGAATATAGTTGCGCTTGTGCCTTGCCGCTAATTCTAAACGCTCGATTTGATCTTGGTTCAGTATCGCCCTCATCTCCGCATCAATGCCGATGTTCAATGACTCCTGCCCGCTGTTCATGAGCTTATCCCTACTGCCTGCCATCTCACGCTCACTGATCGTTCCCATCAATGCCCCCTAATTTTTAGCTGCAAAAATCTGCCCACGATTGTTAGGTTTTAGCGATCAAAGTCAATCTATTTTTCACAACACCTTGCTGATTGCGATTAGCAAGACCTGCATGCTGGCTCACGATGTTTGATTGACGGGGTCGTAGTGAAATTGATGACGATGAAAGAGATCGGCAACTCTTCGACTCGCATCCATGTGCGCTAACACATGCTTCTCCTTAAGGCGCAGTAAGAGCCAAGCATCGCTGCGGCCCTTGTTTGGTAACCAGTGTATTTGTGGGTGCGTGGCTGCAAATCGCTCCGCACAGAGTTCCCGTAGCTTGCGGATAACCGTATAGGCATGCCGCGCTAACACGACCTGCCGCAAACTCCGTTGACCTCGACGCTCTCTTTCCTGCGCTATCAGCTGCAATAATCGCACATGCAGCAACCGCCCACGCCGCATGATCAACTCGTCGATAATTAGGAAATCCAACCCCCGCAGCTCAAGATGAACCTTGTCGCAGCACAACCTTTGCCCCTCCATGCTAACGATTGGTAGACCTAGAGGTATCGGCGCGCTGTGCCTCTGTTCCACCAAGCAACTCGCAGGGTGCGCATGCTCCTTCATCCGCTTATCGACACCGTTATGCATCATTGGTATCCTTCATTTTTGCCCATCCTGTTGTCTATACTGTTGTCCATCCTGTTGTCCATCGTGGCCACCACCAACACACGTGTTGTCGTCTCATTACAACTGTCCTTGCATCGCCTTGACCATCCTGCTAGCTACCACCGTGCAGCACCCAACCATTTGAAGTAACTTGATAAATACTAATTGACGCTTGTAGCATACTTGTCCCATACTGGTAAAGTTGGAACAGTTACTCGACCTACGTGATTGAGGCAGCGGATCTTTGGAATTTCTTCCAACTCCCTACGCACACCCTTGGTCAACCTATCCAACATTTTTTTGTTGTGAGGAATTGTCAAAATGGTTTTGACGATTGCTATTTGTTTTTGTTTTTTTTACAGTCCGCCGTGCCTTGGTCGCTGGCTGTTTGGGCGCATTAGTGAAGGCTGCCCTGACACCACGCTGGCTGATGTAGGCTAATGACTGGTCTATCAAGCCATGCAAACTGCGAAAGTAGGAAGTAGACTGTAGAAAGGACAGGCTGTTAGGTTTTGAAGTTAGGAGATTTTTGAATGCGTAATCTACTCATGTTTCTCGTTACCAGTTCTCTGATGTTACTCGCTAGTGCCCCTGCAAGCGCAAACGACAGCTCCAGTGATGCTTATGATTTTTCGGCTGCGGACGCACAATATGCTCTGCGCTCTACCAGCGAAGATGGTGTCGCTGCTATCAGCAAGGCACTCTCCTTGTATCGTGAGGCACTTGACCAATTAAGCGATGATGACCTGCTTTATGCCGTTGCACAGATCTCGCGGCTCTACGCCTATCTAGGCGATATGGTGTTGCCGATGGACGCATCAAAACAGCGGATGCGCACGTTTGACAACTGCCTCGACACCCTTAAGAAATACATTGAACCAGGCAAGTTCGGACGCAAGACACCAGAATACTACTACTTTAAAATCACCTGCCTTGCTCTCTGGGGCAAGTCAGCAAACCCTCTGCAAGCATTGATCCGTATACCGACCCTCAAATCAGCGATAGATGAGGGGATGAAGCTTGACACCCGTCTGGAAGGTGGCGGCATTCTGCGCATGGTCGCTGCGGTTTATTTAAACCAGAAAGCAAAACCGCTCGGTCTCTATCGACCTAAAGAAGCAGCCGACTTGATCGATCGTGCCCTGAAGTCAGAGGAAATCGAAGATCGCGCTTATCCCTATCCGATTAGCGGCGCAGACATGCTGGAGAACTACTATTTTCAAGCGATCTCGTTGTGGGAAAACGATCGCAAAGACGATGCCATCACCCTGCTCGAAGACACGATTGCTGAATACGAAGAGTTGATCGAGATGGATGCTTTGTTTGAAGGGCGTGAGCCTGAAACACTGATCTACGTTGATCGCACCAAAAACTTGCTCAAACAATATACACAAGACAACCAATAACTAACCATCAAAGCGAGGGATTACGATGAACCGCCTGTTTTTGCTTGCCATTGTCATGTTCGCAACACTGATTGCACTGCCACTGCAGGCTTTGGAAAACGCACAAGTACTGCCCAAGGGTGTGCGCCGCGTTAACATCAAAACCGTTCAGCTGGATCTTGGCACGGAATACGATGCCAACAGCAATGTCGTTCCCCTCGCCGCCCCGTTACAAAAGAAGATTACTTTTGAGGATGTCTTAAAAACCAAGCAAGGGTTGGATGACACGCTGCTGCGCGCCTTCCTGCGCGAGAATGGTTTGCCTACCGATCAAGAACTAGGCGAACTGACTGCCGATTTGCGCGGTCGGGTGCGGGTCTACGCTCCTGTCATTGCCTATGGCTTAACACCTCGCATCACCATAGCAGTAGCGATGCCCTACTACTCAGCTCGCACCGAGACGCAGGTTGGTTATCGGGCAAACGACGATAATGCTCAACATTTCATCAATCTTCTCGCCGACCCTAAATACAACAAGGTTGCCTCTGCTCGTGAAGCTTACGAAAATTTTTCCAACGGCGTAGCTGGACTCGAAGCCAAACTGCGCGACAACGGTTATGAAGAACTTGGTGCTTGGGAGAAGCATGGCCTCGGCGACATGCAGTTCGCGGTCAAAAGCAAACTTTACGGCGAAGATGGCAGCCGCGTTCACCTTGCGAATCTATCTGGTTTTGTAGCACCAACAGGTCTAGTCGATAGTCCCGATATTCTAACTGACATCTCTTTTGGCGATGGCAGTTGGGATTTTTTTTCAGGCTTGATGTGCGACCAACAACTCGGTATGGGCATTACGCTCAATCAATATGCAAAGTTAACTTATCAAGCGCCTGCCCGCCGCGTCTTACGCATGAAGACCGCTGACGAAAGTCTTGCTGTTGAACGCCGCAGCATTGCCTACAAACTCGGCAACAAGCTTGATGCTGGTCTGTCGGTGCAGTTTGCACATGATCTCGGCATTGAACTTGGTCTCGGCTACATCTATGCTCGCAAAGGCGCTGACCGTTACGACGCTCCCAGCGAAGAGGCTGCGCTAGAATTGGCAAAAGATAGCAACCTCCAGTCCAGCAGCATTGAGGTGAAAATGGGATACAGCAGTGTTCCTGCATTCAGGCGCAAAGAGATGCCTGTTCCCTTTAGCGTTGGATTACAGTATCAACAACTTGTCGAGGCACTAGTTGCAAACCGCAACGTTCCAAACACGAAAATGCTAACTTTAGATGTGAACCTTTACTTTTAGTAGTTTAGTAGCCAGTCTTGCGCAAGAAGAACTAAAGACAAAAACCAAAGATAGAGAGGGTAATTATGATCAGATCTGCGACTATGCTGTTCTTGATGACCGCCTTATTGACGGCTTGTGTGAATAGCGTCCCAAAACTTGAGCGTCAAGAGATAGTGAGCAACCTGTCTTTGCCACCTTGGACTGCGAGCAGCGACGCGTTTCACATGCACGAGGAGGGCACCCTAGAGATGACAGGTTCACTGCTGATCTGGGACGATACGATCGCGATAGATGATCTGGTGCAGATTTCGCAACTCTCGGCAGCTAAACGCTCGCAAGTCGTGTCTTTTGAGCGTGAAGGGCTTTGGCTGCGCAATGCTCGCACTGAATTAGATGCGAAGGAACAGCAGCGCCAAGAACAGCAGACCAAACTCCTCAACCTCCTCACTGCCGCCTACACTACTGCCAAAGACGCAAACCCCGACGCTTGGCAAAAACTGATGGCGAAGCGGCGCGACATCGCCGTCAACCTTATCGCAGCTGAATTCGATGCCCTAGCAACTCTCGATACCGATTGGGATCGCACTGCTAGCGAGAACTTGCTCAACACCTATTGTGATGGCAAGATATTTGAGTATGCGGTCAACCCTGAATTGCTCCAACGGTCATATAAAACACAACCCACACCGCATATCGTGTGTGAAAACTACTACCGCCAGCTAATGCCAGCCTGCCCAGAAACCGCAGGGCAGGAGACTGGTTCACGCATACAGTGTGTCTGGCAAACGCTGATGGCAACCCCCACCTTTGCCAAATACTACCCTGAATCGGACACACTCACGGCGTTGAAGACATTCATCGCTGAAAAACCAGCGGAGTTTGCTGACCTCATATTGGCAACCCACCAAGACTCTAGTAAGGGACGCTATCTGCGGTTCTATCAGCGCTTTGGACGTATCGGTTTCGGTGCGAGCAGTATCACGGTCAAGCCACAAAAGGGCATGCTTAAAGTAATCAGGCTGGTCGAAGCGATCGAATCGAAGCACCAGTTAGATAGTCCGGCCACGCTGCCAACCGACCAATTGCTATTTCCCAGTCCTGCTGCCACCCCTGAAATAACTGCACAGCGCCAACGCATTGTTGCGATCATGCAGTTACTGGCACAACGCTTACATAACACAAGCATCAGCGATTACTGGTTCAACGAACCTACCCCTCCCTTCACTTATATTGACCTCTTGGCTTGCGATAACGATGACCAAAGCAATCTGTCGGCTGCTAACCGCAGCAGCTATGCCTGCGCCTTGCAACGACTATTCGACCTTGTTGAAGGATTGCGCGACGAGCTAACTCCTAGTGAAGAACAGCTAGAAACCATCAAAGCCCTGCGAACGACCGCCGCGAAATTGGTGCAGGACATCAAGACCTGGGCTGAAACCATTGCCAAGCGTGAGATCGAAGCACTCACCCTCTACAGTGAAGCGGTCAATGCCACCGCCAATGCCGTATCAGCTGATGGGATAGCAAGGGCACTTTACTCACAGGCACAACTTGCGATTAATAAGAGCAAAGAGTTGCTGCAGGTCAGCATTCTACTCACCGAGACCGTAGATGTCAGATACGCCGCCTGCTTTGATCGCCTAAATGCCGAATCCGTTGCCTGCACTGACCTCCCTGAAGGGGTCATACAAGATACATCTATTTTCTCTATTTATTATGATGAGATCGAAGGTCGCCTCGATATGCACTTCAACCTTGCTGATCCAACCCTGTTTGGTTTACAGAGCTTGAGTCGCGGCGGACTTGACCGCACCGCTGACCGTGCTTCGTTCTGCAACATCAGCGCTGATGAATTTCGAGGCTTAACACTTGATGCACAACTCTATGCCAACCTCTACGACGAGGCATTGGAAATTTTAAACGGCAGCGCCGTCTTCCGCGACCCTGATGGTAACACGGTGTATACCGCCTCGCTTGGGTTTGATCGCGCTGTTAATTTTTAAATTAACTTTCTTCGTTCGCTGGTTTGCTCGCAGCACTGCTGCGGGTATGCCCTCGCAGCAACTCGTTCCCGCGTAAAGACCTGTGATACAACAGTGCGAAGCGATGCGCCTCATCACGCAGTTGCACGATGATCCTAAACGCGTGCGAACTCATCGGCAACGCGATCGGCGCATCTTCACCTGCAAGGTAAAGACGCTCACCGCTTGCTACCGCACGGCTGCTGGTCTGACGGCTTCTACTTTTTGCTATGCTCGCAATAACTAGATCAGCCTGCGCACCGACAGCACTGCGTGCCGCTTGCAGCTGCCCCTTACCACCATCGATCAACAGCAAGTCCGGAGCATCATGATTGCGCAACGCACGCCGCCAACGACGCTGCACGACCGACCTGATGCTGGCATAATCATCAGGCTTGTCGCCACCGATCTTATAGCGCCGATAACGACTCTTGGCGGGCACACCATCGACAAAACAGACGATAGCCGCTACGATTGCCGTGCCTTGTAAATTGGAAATATCTACACATTCTATCGTGCGCGGTAATTTTTTCAGTTTCAACAAGTCCTGCACCGCACGCAGCTCGGTGTTGATATCGCGATACTGTAGTTGTAGTTGCTGCTCGGCGTTTTTTTGCGCCAATGCCAACAACTCCTGCTCATGGTTGCTGCCAGCCCGACCCTGCGCCCGCGGCGTGGTGCTGTCGGCACGCACGGATACTGTGCGTATCCCGCTGATTACCGTATGCAACGCCTTTTCCACTGCCGCCGGCAAGAGAATTAACTCTGGCGGCTGGCGATGCTCATAGAATTGCAGCAAAAATTGGCTCAACACTTGCTGCTCATCACCAAGTAAACAGGAAAGTACAAAGTGGTCTTGCGCCGATATGCAACCATCTCGCACCATCAATAGATAGACCAGCGCCTGCTTGTCCTTGAGTGCCAAACCAAAGACATCGGCGTTTAACTTGGTCGTCAATACGGCTATCTGACGCTGCTGGGTCTGCTCCAAAGCCTTAAGTTGATCGCGATAAGAAGCCGCTTCCTCATACTCTTGACGGCCAGATGCCGCCCGCATCGCCCGCTGCAAACTGCTCTTGACCATCTTGGTGTTGCCCTCAATCACAGCCACTGCCCGCTTTAGCATCTTCAAATACTTTTGCTTGGGCACAGCATACACACAAGGAGCAAGACACATTCGCATTTGATAATAGTTGCATGGGCGCTGCATAAGTTTAAACTGCTTGCGTGTGCAGCGGATCAAAGGAAACATCCGATGCAGTAAGGCTGACAGCAGATTCAAATGCCGACCATAGGGGCCAAAATACTGCGCACCATCTTGCTTTTGGCGGCGCACCTTCTCTAGACGCGGCCATGTTTCTTGCCAATCGATACGTAAATACGGATACTCCTTGTCGTCGCGCAACAGGACATTATACTTTGGCTTTTGTTGTCTGATCCAAGTGCGCTCTAGCAGCAAAGCCTCAACCTCGTTGCTGGTAACGATTACCTCAAAATCCTGACATGCAGCAATCAATGCCTGCAACTTAACGTCTGTAGACTGCTTGCTGCGGTTGCTAAAATAGCTCCGCAAGCGGGCGCGTAAATTCTTTGCCTTGCCAACATAAATCACCCGCTGGGCATCGTCTTTCAGCAGGTAGATGCCACTATCAACAGGCATTGTCCGCCACTTGTCGGTAAGTTTAGCTACCACTATCTACTTCCAGCAGCGCTTGCTTCAATACTTTGATCTCGTCGCGTAACTGTGCCGCCCGTTCAAAATCAAGCATCGCCGCTGCCTTCTGCATCGCTTTGTTTTTTTTCACAATCGCCTTATCCACCTCACTGCTGGCGATCGCTAGACGTGATTTTTGCTGCAAACCAAAGATTTCACGCAAATCACGCGGCAACTCCTTCTGCACGGTCTGGGGCACAATCCCATGTTGACGGTTAAATGCCAGTTGCCGCTCACGGCGGCGCTCGGTTTCCCGTTGGCAGGCAGCGATTGAGTCGGTAATACGGTCAGCATAAAAAATCACCCGCGCTGAAACATTGCGAGCAGCACGCCCAACGATCTGGGTCAGCGAAGTCTTGGAACGCAAAAACCCTTCCTTATCAGCATCAAGCACCGCTACCAACTCGACTTCTGGCAAGTCTAAACCCTCCCGCAACAGATTTATCCCAACCAACACATCATACTCCCCCTTGCGCAAATCGCGCAAAAGAGCCGCCCGTTCTAAACTGTCGATATCCGCATGGAGATAGCGCACCCGCATCTCTTGGCGATAATGCATGCTCAAGTCCTCCGCCATCCGTTTCGTCAAAGTCGTTACCAATGCTCGCCCGCCACGTTTAATTACCACTTGGGCTTGGCGACCAAAGTCCGCCACCTGATCGGTCGCAGACCGCACCTCGATAACAGGATCGACCAACCCAGTCGGGCGAATGATAATCTCCGCATAACGCTCGGCAGCCATCGTCAGTTCGTACGTGCCAGGGGTGGCAGAAATATAAAGAATTTGGTCGCTTTTCGCTAAAAATTCATCAAAATTCAACGGGCGATTGTCGAGAGCGGCAGGCAAGCGAAACCCATGCTCAACCAACACCTGCTTGCGACTGCGATCACCGTGATACATGCCGCGGATTTGTGGCGCGGTGATATGACTTTCATCGATAATCGTCAAAAATTTTTGCGGAAAGTAGTCAAGCAGCGTCGGTGGCGGCTCGCCTACTGCTAACCCATTCAAATAACGAGCGTAGTTTTCGATACCTGGGCAAAAGCCCAACTGCTCCAAAGCTTCAACATCTCGCAGCGTGCGTTGCTCAAGGCGTTGATACTCTAACTCTTTGCCCTGCGCCCTAAACTCCCGCAAGCGCACACCGAGATCGCGCAAAATCTCCTGCACGATGGTCGGCATGTTTTGCCGCTCCGTCAAGTAGTGGCTATTGGGATAAAGAGAAAGGCTTTCGACCTGACGCAGCTCTTTACCACTGATGACATCGATCAACGCCAGTGCGACGATCTGCTGCTGCCCAAAGTCCACCCGCACCGCCTCACGATCATGGTGCGCTGGCAAAACATCAACACGATCACCACGCACTCGAAAGTTGCCGCGCCCCAACTCCTTGTCGCTGCGACTGTAGTGCAAATCGACCAACTGCCCAAGAAAAGTATCGCGATCCATCTCCTGCCCAATCGCGAGCGAGCAGACCAGCTTGGCATAATTTTCAGGCGAACCAAGCCCATAAATACAACTGACACTCGCCACGATTATCGTATCCTGACACTCAAACAAGGCTCGCGTTGCTTGGTGGCGCATTTTGTCGATGTCATCGTTGATCGATGATTCCTTCTCAATGTAAGTGTTAGTGCTTACTACGTATGCTTCAGGCTGATAGTAGTCATAGTAGCTGATGAAAAATTCGACCTGATTAGCAGGAAACAGCGACTTCATCTCCATATACAGCTGGGCCGCAAGGGTTTTGTTGGGGGCGATGATCAGGGCAGGCTGCTGACGGGCGGCAATGATCTGGGCAACGGTAAATGTTTTGCCCGACCCAGTAACACCAAGCACTACCTGATGTTTTTGCCCTGCGTCTAGATGCCGCAAGGTCGCGGCGATCGCCTGCGGCTGGTCGCCTGCGGGTGAGTATGGAGCTTGTAGTGAAAAGCGCACTAGGGTGATGATGCCGAGAGCAATTGATCCTTCGCCTTGAAGAGATCGAACAGCCAATCTCGCAACCCTTCCGTATCGGTCGGCAAGCTGTCTATCGGCAAGACCTTGACATGAACGTCGATGGTGATCCTTTCGCCGCGCAGAATATGTGCAAACAGCGGCGGGCGATGCGAGTAGCAGATCGTAACATCGATAACCGCACTGACCACCGGACGCAATGCCGTTACCGCCGCAATGAACCCTTTGGCGCGGGGGGATAAGATTCTTTTGAACGGCGGACGCTGTTGGCGACGGTTGAACGCCTGTGATGCCGCCAGCCTTTTTGCGGTTAGGCGCGTTCCCTCTGGGCAAAACAGCAGCCAAAAGGGACGCTCCGAGACAAGCAGTTGGTCAAATGACTCCCGTAGCTTGCTCTTATCACGATCCCAGTCGCGCTTGAGATAGACGTTTGAACCCGTCAAGTATGCTCCCCAGCCGAGCAAGGGCACATACTTAAAAGTGTTCTTGGCGAGCCAAGTCAGCTCCTGCTGACGACTGAATTGCGCCGCCAATTGATTCATAACTAGAATATCGATCATCGATTGATGATTGGCGATCAAAATGCCTTTTTGCACCGCTTGTAACCTCTCCTGCACCTTCGCATCAACATGGCTGCGATAACTGATCTTTAGCACATGCTCCATGTAAAACTTTCCCACCCGCAACCAACCTGTCGCGATCTCGGCAGCCCAAGCACGAGACCTGTGCGCTGAAAACGGCGCAACACACAGGAGGTTCAACAGCAACAAGACATTCACAACGACCAGCAGCAACGTCATGCACACAAAGAGCAGCAGCAGTAACAGCGCATTGACCCCCATCTTTAGCATGATGCCCCCAACGCGGCACAAGCGACCAAGTGCCGAACTTTTTCGTAGGAAGTTGCAGGCAAAATACCATGATCGAGGTTCAGGATATGACCGCGCCCGCCACTAGCTGCGATACACTCCTGCACCGCCTGCTTGATCATCGCCTTGCTACCTTGTACGAGCAGACGATTGCTGATATTGCCCTGCACGACGGTCTTTGCCCCCAACTGTTGACGCACAGAACTGATACTGATCCCCGCAGGCAAACTGATAACCGTCGCCCCACTGCGCTGCAGCAAGGACAAGTCATAGAAATTTTTAGCAAAGATAATCGTCGCAGCCCGTTGATCCGCAAGTGCGCGCTGTTGATAGGGCAAAGCAAACTCCTGATACTCCTCGATACTGAACAGCTCGGCTGCCGATTCAAACAGTTGCACCGCCGCAGCCCCTGCTTCTACTTGGAGTTGCAAATAGGCACGCGTATGGTCGGCCAACAGCGCCAGCAGCACATGCAGTTGCCGCGGCTGCTCCTGCATAAAGCGACGAAAGTTCTGAGCACGCCCAAAGCTGCCGCCTTCAACTAAAAATACCGCTAACGTCAACGGCGCACCCGCAAAGCCGAGCAGCGGCAAACTTGATTCCGCCTGCACTAACCGCAGGGTCTCCGCCACAAAGGGCATCGCATCCGCGACATCGCACGGATGTAAGGATGGCAACTGCCCAGCCGCAAACGACCGCAGCCGCGGCTTCGGGTCATAGACAAATTCCGCCCCCATTGGAGCAAGTATAGTCAAAATATCTTGGAAGATAATCAGGGCATCGACACCGATCGCGCGTGGCAGCAACGAGATTTCAGCCGCTAACTGCGGGTGTCGAAACAGTTCCCCCAAGGCCAACCCGCTCTGACGCTTGAGTTGTTGGTAGGCTGGGTCATAACGACCCGCTTGACGCATCAACCAAACTGGAACACGGCTAGGCTTGCCACCTGCAACCGCCTGCTGAAACAAGTGCATGGCTACTTTTTTTACAGTTAATAACCGTTACTATTATGAGTTTCTTTAAAAGAACTTACAGAAAGCATCAAACTATGCTCGCAAATGCAATTAAACTTTTAAGCGTAAACACCTTTAACAAGTTTTGAAAAATAGACATGATATTTTGGTCGGCTAGAAAAATTGCCTCGCCATACCCGATGGTTACCATTTTTATCGTCGGCGCTAGGGCTTCTAGCACAGTTCCTGCTACGGTTGAAGTAAATTCATCGAAATTATTGTCTTGCTGAAGATGCCGAATTAGAAAGAAGGGGGGCTACCATGCGGATGTTGTTGGTTTTGTTCTTGATTAGCTGTGCTGCCGACGACCAACATGCGGATGTGAGTTGGTTGATCGACCAGCAGCATGAGCGAGTTATGGGCTTGATCTCTAAAAAACAGCAAGCGGCAAAGTTGTATATTCTGCTAGAGTGCCGCACCTACGACTCTATCGTTGCTGCTTCCGAAGCCTATGCTGCCGGCAGGACGGCATTGCCTAACGATTGCCGCAAACTTATCGAGCAGGAACTCACCGCCAGCGACCTGCCATCTGAAGCAGGCGAAACCACCAGAGATCAGCTGTTAAAAAAAATCAGCTCGGCAGCAGGCATCACCACACTGTTACTCGGTATCTCCGAGCGCTACGCCAACTTCTTGGTCGATGCCGCTGGCGCACTTAGAGAGGCTGATGTCTTGCCCAAGCTGGTCAAGGGTAGCCACACTAAACGCGCAGGCATCATACTGTTGGCTGGCATCATCCTGACCAAAAGCGTTGCCTTATGGCAGCGAGAGGGCAGCGATGCTCGCAGTGCCTTTGATGCCGAGTTGAAGGGGGCAAAATACCAGAACTCGATGCAGGATATTGAGCTAACACCAGCAGAATACCAAAAAGCCCAACAAATGCTGATCGAAGCGCTCGGCTTACCGCCCGTATTCAAGACCACTACAACACCAAGACCGCTTGCCAACTAATCGGCAAGCGTATGTAGCGAAATATCAAAAATTTTTTGATCGCGAACCAAATCGATTACTGCCACGACCTGACCGTGCGGGGTGTGCTGATCGGCTGCGATAGTTATGTGCTCGCCCTGCTTGTCGCTCAACAGTTCGATTAACTTGACATCACTCATCACCTGCTGCTTATAGTAGCGCTTACCGTCCCTAGCGATACTGATAGTAATCCCTTGCTCGACAGCGACCCCCGTGCTGGCGGTTGGCAATTCAAGCGTAATACCAGCCTGATCGAGGTAGCTGCTCGTAACCATGAAAATGACCAGCAGCACCAGCATAACATCTACTAGTGGCGTGATATTGATGCCCGTAATCTCTTCTTCCGACTGCATATCCTGTTGCATCGCCTCCCCTCGACATTAACCACTCTTGGTGCTACCATCTTCAAGTTTGTTGGGTGGCCTGCTGCTCACCCTCTTCCCCTGATCGCTGGTCGTCGCTAGCATGAACGCTACCTTACTGGAATTTTTCTCCTTCGCTCGCCGCAACTGGCTCTTTTACAGCTTCGGAAGTTTTGGCGTTCTGCTTACCTGCTTAACCGAAGTCGCAGTGCCAAAATTTATCCAGTGGATGCTCGACCTCTTTGTCGTCGGCATCGCAGCTGTGCCTGCTATCTTCCAACGCCCAACCCCAGCAGCTACCCTACACACCCTTGCCTACACGCTTTTAGTTTTATTCTTCGTCGCTTACTTTGGCGGCGTGTTGTGGCGAGAAGGGTTGGCAAGGATGACGCACCTTGCAGGCAAAGAAGTCCGTGAGCAAGTGTGGCAAGCACTTAAGCATGTTCCTTTTTTTTCATTTATGCGCCGCTATACCACTGGCGACCTCGTCAACCGCGTGGCACAAGACTACAATTACACCCGCTTCATGTATGGTTTCAACATCGTCCTCACCGTTAACATGGTCTGCATCGTCGGCTTATCCCTAATCATGATGCTCCAGATCGATGCCCAAATCGCACTGCTGGTATTCGGAGCATTTTGCCTTATGCCGCCATTTATCTCACGCCTTGCCCGTCGTGAACACCGTCTGCACCTGCATGCGCAAGAGGAAATGTCCCGTCTCTCTGACCTCATCGCCCAAACTCTTGCGACCATCAAGTTGCAACGCTCGACTGGTAGCGAAGGCTTCTGGCAACGCAAACTCGGCAGCTCCGCACGTGAATATGCTGACCGTCATTTCAACACCCAACGCGTCGGGTGGTTGATCTTTCCATTCGGGGTGGTGCCAGTCTTCTTTTCTTATGGACTGCTGTTTACACTTGGTCTTCACAAGCTACAAGCTGGGACATTATCACTAGGGGAATTTTTTGCCCTTACTTCTTATGTCTTAATTCTGCAAACTTCTCTCTATGATTTGGGCGACTGCATCTCCACTTGGCAACTAGGACTAGCAAGCAGTCAGCGCATTCTGGAAGTCAGCAAACAGCCCTTGCCACCCAAACCCACGTGCCGCACCATCGACACGGCACAACCACTACTGCGCGTCGCAGCGCTTACCTTCTGCTATCAACAAAATAGGCAAGTCTTGAACGATTTCAGCCTTTGCCTTGAAGAACAGCAGTGGCTTGGCATCGCAGGTCATCTTGGGCGCGGCAAAACTACTCTGCTGCGTTGCTGCGCAGGTCTTTTGCCAACTCCATCGGCCAGCGTGCTGGTGTATGGCACTGACATCGGTCAACTCCACAACGACCTTCGTGCTGAACTCATCGCTTATGTGCCGCAACGCACGTTCTTACTCTCAACTAGCTTGCGTGAAAACCTCTCTCTTGACCGCACCTATACTGACGAACAACTGTGGGAAGCTTTGCACACTGTGCACCTAGCTAGTTTTGTCGCTAAACTGCCAGCCAAACTAGACACAAAAATCGGCGAATGGGGGGTCGATCTTTCTGGTGGGCAAAAGCAACGCTTGGCAATCGCCCGTGCTATCCTTCGTAAACCGCGCCTGCTGCTACTTGATGACTGTTTTAGCGCTATCGACAGCATCACCGAGCAAAACATCATGAAGACAATTCGCAACCAACTAAATGACCTTGCGATCATCTGTGCTTCGCATCGTTCTGCTTCACTAGCTCTTTGCCAACGGGTTATTTCCTTGTGAAGCGCAACAAACTAAAAAAGCTAGCCAAGAACCTCGTGCATGAGGAGCAAATCGAGCACTTCTCCGACCTGCAAGGTGTCGGCTACCTGCTCTCCTTATCACGGGAACATTATCATCGCTTGATGGCTGCTATTTTTTTGCTCGTCTGCAGCGTCGCAAGCCTGATGCTAGCAGTCCGTGTGCTCGGCACCCTGCTCCAGAAACTTTCTGAACAAGAACAAGGGATTCAGACACTCGTTCTCACTTTTTTAGCACTTGAGGTGGTTGCCGCAGCACTCCGCTACTTTGGTTCAGTGCGGACGATCGCCGCCACTAACAGTATCCTTTGCCATGTCCGCATCAAACTTTTTCAAAAGCTGACACGCCTACCGATTTCCTACTATGACCAACAACCGTCAGGGCGGATACTGTCTCGCATTACCACCGATGTCGAGGGGGTGGAGCACTTCTTTGCCAACATTTTGGCAAGATCACTCTGCTCAATACTAGAGATACTACTGATCATCGTTGCGATGCTGATCATCGACCTGCATTTTGGTTTGATAATCGTTGCCACCAGCATTCCAACGCTGCTCTTTACTTTCGTGTTGCGCCAACCGCTGAAATTCTGGCTGCGCGTCCATAAAAAACTCAACGCCATCGTCTTGGCGCGTTTTGTCGAATATATCAATGGCTTTGAAATTATCAAAAGCTTCAACCTCACGGGCTGGTGCAGCGCCAAGCTCAATCAATTAATTCAAAACAACTATCACGCTCATCTAATCCTCCAACGCTGGAACTCGTTTATTCGCCCGACTATCGTTATCCTCTGTCAATTGCCCGTGTTTTTTATCGCCCTGATCGGCGGACAAATGGTGTTGGAAAACACGCTAGAACTCGCAATTTTTGTAAGCTTCATGCGCTTTTGTGTTCATCTCCTTGCCCCCGTGCGTTCACTCGCGCACGACATTCAAGTTATTCAAGATGCCCTCACCTCTGCAGAACGGGTGCGCCAAACTTTCCTTGAACATGAAGAAAAGCAGTCGTCTGATCGCACCAGTCGCCCTGTGCGTGGCGATGTGCGTTTCAACAGCATCTACATGGACTATCATCGCGACAAGAATGTTCTACAGGGGGTTAGCTTCCACGCCAAACAGGGGATGAAAATCGGGCTGGTCGGCGAGACAGGGGCAGGCAAAACCTCAACCGTTAACCTCATCCCCGCGCTCTACAACTATACGCAAGGCGATATCCTCATCGATGGTATCCCCCAAACCCAGTGGTCGAAAGAGTGCTTGCGCAAACATATCGGTTATATCAATCAAGATGTCGTTATCTTTCACGGCACATTGCGTGAGAATATCATCTGCGCCCAACAGGTCAACGACGATGAGATCAAGCAACTCATCCAACGCCTCAATTTTGAACACCGACTCGCATCTTTCCCGCAGGGTCTCGACAGCATTGTGCTTGAGCATGGGCAAAATATCAGTGCGGGTGAACGCCAGCTGATCGCATTTATGCGCATGATGCTGAAGAACCCTCAAATTCTAATCCTCGATGAAGCGACCGCTAACGTTGATCATACGTATGAAACCGCCATCCACAAAACTCTGTTCAAGTTGATGGCCGATAAAACCTGCTTTATCATCGCCCATCGCCTCGCAACGGTGAGAAAATGCGACCTAATTTTGGTATTCAAGGATGGTCATATCGTCGAGCAAGGCACACACAGCAAACTTACCCGCCAACCCCACAGCTACTACAGCCACCTACTCACCGCGATGGGCGATTGATTTCTGTTTTGCCAAAGCATTAGTTTCTAAAATTAAAAATACAGTTAATTTACACAATAATCATGACGATATAGCTTTAGCGATGCTATATTCTAGACTGACAACTCCCCGATGCTTGCTCGTTATCGGGATCGCTGCGATGATGTGGCTGATGTCTTGTTCTACCCAAGACCTCTTTACCGCTAATATCGCATTGTCCACTGGGCAGTCGCTACCGCCTGACATCGGTACACCAGCACATAGCAGCATCTGTCTCCCACAGGAAAGCTTGTCTGACAGCCAACGTCAAAGTTTGGCAACCAAAGTTTCTGCCGCGGTATTGGCAAAGGCTCGCCGTAGCTCGGTGCTCATAACGTTTGACACCCTTTACCCAAGTGCGGATAACAGCTGTGTCAAGACCTGCTCTGGCACATTGATAAGGGTTGCGGGCAAGGCGCAGGTGCTCACCAATCAACACTGCTTTGCCGACAACTACCTGCACAAAGCCGACGATGTTTGTGCCTACGACAATACCGTCGATGCCGATAACTTCGCCTCTCCATGCGAAAATACTTTTGCCCACCTAAACTTCCAGACCAGTACCGATCAAGAAGAAACCATCTCTTTAGCTTGCCAAGGCGGGTTTGCTAGCGATAAGGATCTTGACCTAGCCATCTTTGATGTCGATGCCTCTTTGCTGCCCAGCGACCAGCCTTACGCTGATTTGTGGACGGGAGAGATAAGAACTCGCCAAGATGCCTTTCTTTTCCATCACCCAGCCTGCGGGGAAGGCAACCATGCCATGATCGAGGTTCAGGATGATATGCGCATGATAGCGATGATCAAAACGATTACTTTTGAAGACTGCCGAGTCCTCTCTCTCCCCACCAGCGTTCAAAAGGTTTTATCACCTCAAATTTACACTCTCCACAGTTGTCCAACCCGACCTGGCTCTAGTGGTGCGGCAATCCTAGACGCAAAGACTGGAACAATTCTTGCCATCCATCGGGGCATATCCGAGTTGCGCCAGACCAACGCCAGTGGGAGGGGAACAACAACCTACCAATATGGTCTTGGCACCAACATCGCTGCCTTGCGAGAGTTTCTGGAGTCGTTATGAGCCGGCTGCTTGCCTACTACTCACTGTTGGTATGGCAGATAGCTTGCCACTCACAGCCAGGACTTCAGATCAAAGTCAATACGGTCGATATCGAAACCTACTCGGAAGCGAACGCGGCTTATATTCCCCAACCGATCCTTGCCCGTGCCAACGATGCCTCTGTCTACCTTCGCACCCGCACTTCCAGCTGTTCGGGCACTTATATACAAACCATCAGTGGCCCGAAAATCATCACCAGCGCCCACTGCTTTGACAATGCCCACGAATGCCGTGAACTAAAGGTTTATTTTGCCAAACCCAACCGCAAGGCGGTCATCCGTGCATGTGCTGCAAACTCATTCCGAGCACATGCCGAGAGTGATTTGGCTGTCTTTGCATTGGCGCGTCCGCCGCCGCAAGAGTTTAAACCCCTTACCCTCTGGACAGCCCCATTACACAAGCCAAGAGCGGCATTTATCATTCACTATCCCCGCCTCAACCCGCGACAAGCGGCAAGCATAAATACCAGATACGTAACTGGCATCGACTGCTATGCCGAGAGTGCTTTTAGTTTCTACCAACGTTTGGTCAATGCCCTGTTCTTCTACGGACTTGCCCACACCTGCGATATCGCCGCAGGTTCTAGTGGCGCTGGACTTATCGACCTTGAGACCGCCAAAGTGCTTGGTGTCATTTGGGGGGATGTGCTCGTCTATACCGACGCAGGGGTTCAGCAGCACAGTGGTGCCACTCACTACCGCTATGTGCGCCGCTTTCTCTCTAACCAACCGTTGCCAGCTGCCACCCTGCTAAACACTGTCCTTGGCTACCTGCGCGATTAGCTGGGTTGCACTATTAGCTTAACTTCCAAACCTATCCTGCCGATGACTTTGCTGATGCGAAGCTGTCTGGTCATTGCAATACTCTTATCAGCATCATGCCGTGAAGCAGAGCATGATAGTGCTCCTCATTACATTCTCGACGATAAGGACATCATCCGCCTCGACAACCAGTCGATCGACTTGGCAAGCACTGGCATTCCTCCCGACACTTTGACAAAGGCTTTCAACTCTTCAGCACTAATCGTTACTGCGGCTGCGAGCGACAAGAAGAAATCGATGCGTTTCTGTTCTGGAACTTTAATTGCACCCGAAGAAGGCTCTGTTTTGCCACGAATTGTAACCAATCAGCATTGTTTTGCCAAAAAAAACTCTGAAGGCGAAGCTTTAGGTACGATAATTGAAAATATTTGCGATAAAACGCACGCTTACTTCTCTTTTTCACGTCAAAAAGAACCAATAGCTAAAAAATGCCTACCAGGAAGTCTAAAAGTATCGGTCGTCGCTGATCTTGCTATCTTTACTCTCAAAAGTAGCTTTGACGATGACCAGATTGAAAACTACCGCCCGATGAAAATTTGGGAAGGGGCAGTGCCAGTCGGACGCAGGGCATTTATCGTCCACTACCCCTGCATCGAAGTCGATGGAGTCTGCTGTTTCGACAAGCCTAATGCCTGCACCCAAGCGCAACAGCAGCAACTTGAAAGCACTGAAATGCTAATGCTGACCGATGTAGGTGCGAAATTCCCTAAACTTGCGATTACGGCCAGCGACTGCTATGTGCTCGGCGGCTTTGACAAGGCACTATGGGCGAACAAACCGACTCTTGCGCTTGGATTGCGACATCGCTGCGACCTTGTGCAAGGATCAAGTGGCTCTGGGCTTATCGATGTCGAGACCGGGGCGCTACTGGGAGTAAACTGGGGTGGGGTAACAATAGCTGAAAAGTATCAATACAATATCGCCTCTTCTTCCAGCTACCTGCGTGAATTCATCGACACAGGCAAGGTTACGCCACCAGAAACAAGAAGGGGGCTGACCAGCGGTCAGTGTGGAACTATCGGTAGCCCCTTTAACTATCTGACCACCATCCTACTGCTATCACCGCTACTGGCTTGGCAGGCAACTTGGCGGCGGCGGCGCTAGACCACAACATGTTTCACGTGAAACATGTTTCACATGACCTCCCCCAAACACGAAAGGCACGCTGCCACATGCCAGCTCAGAAATACATATACACACCTAATGTTTCACGTGAAACATTAGGTGTGGTTTGTTCGTCTATGGTTTCTTATTTGAAGAACGTCCAATAGAAGGAAATTACAAACCCAAGCAGGGCGTGAAACTCCATCAACGCCAATGAAATGATGAACGGCATGAACATTTGATCTTTAGCTGTGGGGTTGCGTGCGATTCCTTCCATCGCGGATGATGCTGTCTTTCCCTGCGCCGAAGCTGCACCAAAAGTAGCCAACCCGATCGCTAGCGCAGCACCGATTGCGATTAACCCGCTAGCTGACACTCCTTCGCTGGCAGCATACAGAGTGGAACTCGACAACGCCATCACAGCTAAACCCGGTAACAAGGCATGCCCCGATAACCAGCCGCCTAGTCGTTTGCTTAACGTCTCTGCTTGTGTCTTTGCTCTTGTCATCATCTTATCTCCATCCTCACTCCACTTCCGTCTAACGAAACTTCTTCTAATTCTAACAACCAACGTCCGTGTAACAACCGTTCAACAATCATCCAACATCTTCTCAACACCGAAGCCTACGCCGGCCTGCACCGATCTCCCCACCATCAAGACACCTCGTATACGAGGTCAGTGGTCATGTGAAACCGACAAGGAGATATAGATACTGGTAAGCAATGTAAAGACAAAACTTTGCAGACAGGCGACCAACAACCCAAAAAACATCAGCGCCGCAGGCAACACCAGATAAGTCAAACCTGTAAACACATTCAACAGCAGATGGTCGGCAAATATATTGACCATCAATCGCAGCGATAACGACAGCGGCCGCGACAAGTGGCTAAATATCTCGATGATCAAAAACAGCGGTGCAATAAATAGCAACGGGCCGATAAACTGTTTGCCATAACCCAAACCATGCTCGCGTAAACCCGCATAGTTATACGCAAGAAAGGCTATCAAACCTAATGCCAACGTTGTGCTGATGCTTTCCGTCGCTGGCGGCAAGCCAGGGAAAAGTCCTGTCAAATTACAGATCAAAATAAAGAAGAAAAATCCCGCCAATAACGGAAAGAATAGGCGGCTGTATTTGCCACAGTTGTCCGTCGTCAAATCATCGAGGAAATCCAGCAAAAACTCCACACAGCTGGCATAAAGACCCGATGGTGCATGCGTCTCGCTACGCAATGCTCGCTGCACATGCCTGTGATAGACAAAACCAAGTAGAGTTGACAACACCAGCACCAGCACCGCACTCGCAGTCGGCAACCACTCCTTGCCAATCCCTAAAGTTTCAACCACGATCAGCTGGTAAAAATTAACCAGCGCCGGCATACCCGCACCAGCAGCAAACAATTCGTCGCCGCCGAGTAACCCAACCATCATCGATGCTGACAGTACTCGCATGCCTAACAACTAACGCAAAACTCGCTTCGAGTATAGCTGTTTGTCAGCAACAACACACATGAAAACAACCGCACCCAGACCGAACAGTGCTCCCATCGTAAAATACAAAATATCTTGTTGCAAAAACACCAAAGAAAAATATACGCCGACACCAAGAACAGCTATTTTGCTAAACATTAGAACCACAAGCAACTTGCCTTGCTTCGCAGATCTGGGTGCAATGCCAGCAACAAACCAGCGCCGAAAAAATAGCCACAACAACAGTATGTCTACTGCTAGCAACAAAAACCCGATACCAAAAGCAACCATCTACCTGCTCATAACAACTGCGCCCTGCGTTATTCCATGAATGGAGCTTAAAATACAGCTAATTTCTGCAAACTCGTCGCCCTCAAGCAATGCGGACAGTTCGGTGTTCTCGCTTTACGATAGCAAGCCTGGTGTGGTAGAATTCACAACTCACTAGAGACGAGGCAGCTATACCTTAACTCTATGTATGACAGGCTTTTCATGCCGCTCATATGGGACGACACGTGCTGGCTGTGCACACCACCAGAATTTAGAAACGACAGCACAACGAACAGCGAACTGAACAGCAAATCAAAGGGGACACCACTTGAAACTACTTGGCACTAACAACCAGTTCAGGGACTGCCTGTGATCGATTCCCCCAACACCAACACACACTCCCCATGTGCAATTTGGGAAACGATCAAAAGCGAAGCCGAACAAAAAGTCTCTGCCGATGAGTTTGCTTGCTGGTTTAGCCGCTTAACCACTGCTTCTCTCGGAGCGGATAAAACCTTGACGGTGATGATGCCTAACGCTGACTTTTGTCGCGAATTCACCAGCCGTTATCTCACTTTAATCGAACAGTGCCGTGAAAGTCTGGGTTTTGGGCATATCATCCTGCGTTTACACACAGCTACCGAAACTGCAAGCACAGGTGTTTCCGATCGCGACACGGTTGCGGCAACAGATACTGAAGATATTCCGTCTACCAAACACAGCCCGACGCACCAAGTTTTCTCTAAATCATTAAGCGAGCACAGCTACCTCAATGCTGATTACAGCTTCAATAATTTTGTCCGTGGGCCGAGCAACCAGTTCGCTTTAGCCTCTTGTGAGAGCGTTGCCAACTCGCCAGGCCGCAACTATAACCCACTGTTTATCTATGGCTTCACTGGTTTAGGCAAAACCCACCTCCTGCATGCGATCGGCAACCATGTCCAAAGCAACGCTCGTGATGCAGTCATAACCTACATCTCCAGTGAGCGCTTCATGAATGAGCTTATCTACTGCATTTCCAAAAAAAAGATGTGGGAGTTTCGCCAAAAGTATCGCCATTGCGACATTCTTCTTGTCGATGACATCCAATTCATCTCTGGCAAGCCTTCCACCCAGCGGGAATTTTTTCACACGTTTAACTCCCTGTATGAAGAGGGAAAACAAATAGTTTTAACTTCCGATCAGTATCCTCACGATATTCCAGACATTGAAGATCGTTTGCGCAATCGTTTTCGGTGGGGTCTGATCGCGGACATTCAACCGCCCGACACCGAGCATCGTATCGCCATTCTTCTCAACAAGTCGGAACAGCTGGGGTTTGATCTCTCGCTTGAGGTGGCAGAATATATCGCCATCAATACTAAACGCAATGTGCGCGAATTAGAGGGTGCACTACATCGCATAGCTGCCTTCTCTGCTCTCCAGGGCACAAGGATTAGTCTTAACGCCGCGAAAGATATTTTTCGCAATGTCTTTGATGACAAGAGCGCCGAAATCGGGGTTGAGACGATCCAAAAGGTGGTTGCCAATCATTTTAAAATCAAAGTATCCGACCTCAAATCCAAGAAACGCCTACGGACGATCAGCGTGCCCCGACAAGTTGCGATGTATCTATGCCGCACCATCGGCAGTGCCTCTTTCGCCGACATCGGCAGCCGTTTCGGAGGCAAAGACCATACTACCGCAATGTATGCTTGTCGCAAAGTCGAAGCCAGCCGCAAAGACGACATCGAAATCCGCACTCATATTGAAACACTGGAACGGGAATTGGAGCGACGTGTATGACATGTATCGTGCCCAACCTCATGTGTAAAACTATGTGCAAAACCCTCATGTGTAAAACCCTCATGTGTAAAACTATGTGTAGACTCCCTGCAAAACCATGTGTGATACCTCTGCAATACCTGCGGAAATCTTTCTTTTTGACCGCTAAGCATCTTGTTTTTGCGCAATTCTCCACTAAAGAATTCACCGAGTTATCCACAAGCATGAACCGCCTATATGTCTTTATAATAAAGGGCGACAGCAAGTTACTCATGCTTTCCACATCACATACTACGACTACGTTTAATAATAATAATAAATACTTAATACGTAGAGGAGTGGTAGCACAATGCAGGTGCGTGTAACCAAACAAGACCTTTATTCTATCACCAGTCGGATGCAGGTGAGCTTTGGCGATAAAGACCATGCTAATGTCGCTATCAATGCTGATAGTCGAGGGTTGCGAGTGCAGGCCGAAGACTGGTTGTTAACGACATGTAGCAGTATTGACTGTGAGGTCATCGAGCAAGGGAGATGCTGTGTGCCAGCTGCGCTGTTCGCAAATGTTGTGCGTGAACTGCCAGAGGGTGATGTCGGATTTGCTTGTGATGATGGTAGAACCCTAGTGCTGACATCGATGCAGTCGCAGCACTTCTACTTTAAGTTGCCCTGTATCGAGCAGACTTGGGTTGAGCCAGCGCCTTTGCACGATGGCGATTGTTTGAGTTTCAGTGTAGTTGAATTCGACTACATGCTCAGTCAAGTTGTAGCGACGGTGCAGCAAGAATCTACACGCCCATATGCAACGACTGGTTGTTTTCACAAGCTGGATGAGAAGACTCTAAGACTGGTCGCTAGCGATGGCTACACCTTGTCATATTGTGATTTGCAGGGGAGTGCCGCGATCGCAGCCTTTCCTCAACAAATCTGTGTTGGGCGGCGGGCATTGCTGGAGTTGCAGCGCGCTTGTCGGGAATGTGCGGAGGAGAACATCTCCTTGTATGTGTTGCAGCAGGGGCGAGTGTTAGCGGTCGCAAGCGAGGGTCGGCGGGTCTACATTCGGGTGTCGGCGATTGATTTCCCGTCGTATGACTCGGCATTGCATGACATAGGCGATATGCAGTCTTGTATCGTTGTGCGCAGCGATTTTCAGATGGCGTTGAAACGAGTGTTGCTGGCGACCAATCGAAAGATGCGAGGGGTGCGATTAGAGTTTTCTGCGGGTAAACTAACCTTGCAAGCTGGCAAGAGTAGCAGTTCAGAGTGTCGGGAATCATTTGCGGTTGCCAAACATACGACCGCTGCTACCGCGGCTATCGATGTGAATGGCAGATTCATCAACAGTATTTTGGCGACGATTGCTTACGATAACATCTTGATCTACTTTGTTAACGATGAATATCCGCTCGTCATTATGCCAGAAACAGAGCTGCCTTCGTGTCGGTCGCGGCATGTGGTGCAGCCGATTAGGGAGCGAACCTGATGGATTACGGTGCTAGTGAAATAAAGGTATTAGAGGGGTTAGAGGCGGTCAGGAAGCGACCTGGGATGTATATCGGCTCGACTTCGGCTGATGGTATGCATCACCTTGTTTACGAGGTCGTCGATAATTCCGTCGATGAAGCGATGGGTGGGCATTGCGACCGTATCAGCGTGCAGTTACACCCAGATGGCAGCGTCTCGGTGCTTGATAATGGGCGAGGTATCCCCGTTGATGTGCATAAGGACAAGAAAAAATCAGCTCTTGAGCTGGTGATGACGACTTTGCATGCGGGCGGTAAGTTTGACGATAAGGCTTTTGCCTTCTCTGGCGGTTTGCATGGCGTGGGGGCATCGGTGGTTAATGCCTTATCCACCACGTGTGAGGTGGAGGTTTATCGTGCAGGCAAGGCTTATCGTCAAGAGTATCGGCGGGGTGTGCCGCAGGATGGTGTGCAGGTTATCGGTGCTAGCGACAAGCGAGGGACGTATTTTAAGTTTCATCCTGATCCAGAAATTTTTGCGGTTGGGGCTGAGATTAGCTTTGGTGTTTTGGCGCGGCGCTTCCGTGAGTTGGCTTATCTCAATAAGGGGCTGCGCATCGACTTTCATAACCTTGCCGATGGTTCAGAGGTGTCGTTCTGTTATGAGGGGGGGATAAAGTCATACTGCGAGTATTTGAGCGCGGGGCGGGTGAGTTTGCATTCAACTCCTGTTTACTTGTATCGAGAAGTGCAGGAACAGGGGCAGACCGTTGCGGTGATCGATTGTGCGCTTAATTGGACGAATTCCTACAAAGAAAATATCTGCTCGTATGTAAACAATATCCCGACGATTGAGGGCGGCACGCACTTGACTGGCTTTAAGGCGGCGGTAACGCGGGTAATCAATAGTGCAATTGCAAAGTTGATCGAGCAAAAATCAGCGTTGCTGAAAGGTTTCGGCGATCAAGTAACGGGCGATGATATTCGTGAGGGTTTGATCGCAGTCGTTGCGGTGCGGGTGAAAGACCCTGAATTTCAAGGTCAGACCAAGACCAAGCTTGGTAATCCTGAAGTCAAGTCATGGATCGAGCAACAGGTGCATCGTGATTTGCAGGCTTATTTTGAGGAGACTCCTGATGTGTTGAAGAAGGTTCTTCAGAAGATAGTCGAGGCGGCGAGAGCAAGGGTTGCAGCCCGTAAAGCGCGGGAGTTAACGCGGCGCAAGGGGGCACTCGATTTTGCTGGCTTGCCTGGCAAGATGGCCGACTGTCAAGAGCGAGACCCAGCTCGTTGTGAATTGTTTCTGGTGGAGGGAGATTCTGCGGGTGGTTCGGCGAAGCAGGCACGCAACCGCAAGTATCAAGCAGTGCTGCCTTTACGGGGTAAGATACTGAATGTTGAGAAGGCTCGTTTTGACCAGATGCTGTCATCGACCGAGATAAAGCTATTGATCAAGGCTTTGGGCACGGGCATCGGTAAGGATGAGTTTGATGTTAGCAAAATACGGTATCACAAGATTATTTTGATGACTGATGCTGATGTCGATGGCTCGCATATTCGGGCTTTGATTTTGACTTTCTTCTATCGCAATATGGTTGAAATCATCGAGCGCGGTTATCTGTATATCGCCCAACCGCCGCTCTACAAGTATAAGCGTGGCAAGACCGTGGAGTATCTCAAAGATGAGCAGTCATTGTCGCGTTTCCTTGCGACCGCGGGTATGGGGGAATTGCGGGTATGTGCGGACGGCGGGGATGAAATTTCCTCTGAACAGATGCATGAATTGATCAAATTACAGGAGCGCTATGAGGATCTGCTGGAAGCGTCGGGACGCAGGCGTGAGCCAGAGATCGTTGAGCATTTGCTTGCGATTGAGGATGGGGTTGCAGCCCTTGCGGACGCGGCACAGCGTGAGCAGATATGTGCAGACATCGAGGCGAAGTTTGCTGCGACGGACATTCGGGTTGAGGTCGGTTATCTTGAGGATGAGGGCAGGTATGAGTTGCGGTTTGATACCCGTGTTGGTGGGATACCGAAACAGTTTAGTGTCGATGCCACCTTCTTCAATTCCCCAGAGGTGATAACGTTGCGACGGTTGCGGAAGCAGATTTTACAACTCGCATTGCCGCCATACCATTGCTACAGCAAAAGTGCGAGTAAGACCGCTGGTGCGGATAGCGGCGCAAACGCTGGTGCAGCAAAGAGTCTACGAACTGCAAAAGACTTGCGTGCCTATATTCTTCGGACTGGGCGCAAGGGTGCGCAGTTGCAGCGCTACAAAGGTTTGGGTGAGATGAACCCTGAACAGTTGGAAGAGACGACGATGACGGGGGATGGTCGCACTCTGTTGCAGGTGAGTATTGAGAATGCGATTGAAGCGGACAATGTGTTTAGTGTTTTGATGGGCAGTGATGTTGAGCCGCGGCGGGAGTTTATATCTCGCAATGCTCTGCAGGTTAAAAATCTTGATATTTAGTAGCGGGTGTTGACGCATGGATGAATCCATTTATCGAGTGCACATCGAGCAGGAGATGCGCAGTTCTTTTTTAGACTATGCGATGAGTGTCATCGTGTCGCGAGCTTTGCCAGATGTGCGCGATGGTCTTAAGCCTGTGCATCGCCGCATTCTGTATGCGATGTATCAGCTTAAAAACTTTCACGAGCGTCCTTACCTGAAGTCGGCGCGGGTCGTAGGTGATGTTATCGGTAGGTTTCATCCGCATGGTGATAGTGCGGTCTATGATGCATTGGTGCGGATGGCACAAGACTTTTCGTTGCGTTATCCAATTGTTGAAGGGCAGGGTAACTTCGGTTCAATCGATGGCGACCCACCTGCGGCGATGCGTTACACCGAATGTCGCATGCAGCGTATCACGGCCATGCTATTGGAAGATATTGAACGTGAGACGGTAGACTTTATTCCCAATTATGATGACAAGGAACAGGAGCCAGTGGTGTTGCCAGCGCGTTTGCCGCAGTTGTTGGTTAACGGCACGTCTGGTATTGCTGTTGGTATGGCGACGAACATTCCACCGCATAACATCGCTGAAATTATCAACGGTCTGTATGCGGTTATCGATGACCCGCATATCAGCACTAGTGATTTGATGCAGCATGTGCATGCGCCTGATTTCCCGACGCGTGGTATCCTGTATCGATCAGATGGTCTGTATAAGGCTTATGATGTGGGCAAGGGGGCTATCACGGTGCGTGGGCGAGCGGAAATCGAAGAGCTCAAGCAGCGCAGTCAAATTGTGATTAGCGAGATTCCTTTTCAAGTCAACAAGGCTAAATTACTTGAGAAGATAGCTGATTTAGTGCGAGACAAAAAACTCGACAGCATCGCTGATTTGCGTGATGAATCGGCGAAAGATGAGATACGGGTGGTTATCGAGTTGAAACGGGGTGAGTTGCCTGATGTTGTTCTTAACAACTTGTATAAGATGACCCCATTGCAGAGCAGCTTTGGCGTAAACATGGTGGCATTAGTGGATGGTGTGCCGCAACAGTTGAGTTTACGGCAGATGTTGCTGGAATTTTATCGGCATCGTCAGGAAGTGGTAACACGGCGGACTCGTTTCCTGTTGCGGCGAGCGAGGGAGAAGCTTCATCTCCTTGAGGGGTTGAAGATTGCAACGGAGAATATCGACGCAGTAGTTGAGTTGGTAAAGAAGGCGCGGGATTTTCAAGCGGCGCAGGTTGGGTTGATTGCAAAGTTCAAGTTGAGTGAGACGCAGGCAAAGGCAATTCTTGATATGCGTTTGGCGCGGTTGACTGGGTTGGAGCGGGATAAAATTATCGCTGAATACGATGAGACGCAGAAGAAAATCAAGGACTATGAGGATATTCTTGCGCAACCGCAGCGACTAGTTCAAATCATCAAGGATGAATTAGAGACTTTGCGGGAAAAGTTTGGTGATGAGCGACGCACCGAAGTGCAGGCATCTGCGTCGGAGATTACGATTGAGAATTTGGTTGCGGATGAAGAGGTCGTGGTTACTGTTACGATTAGCGGTTATGTGAAACGCACACCGCTGGTGCAGGTGCAGGCGCAGCGGCGTGGTGGCAAGGGCAAGCGTGGCATGCTAATCAAGGAAGAGGATGTCGTTAAGGAGATGTTTCGCACCACCAACCACTGCTATCTCCTATGTTTTAGCAATACAGGTAGGGTTTATAGTTTAAGGGTCTATGATTTACCAGAGGGGGTATTGCGCTCCAAGGGCAGGCATTTTGCTAACCTTATCGGTTTACGGGCGGGCGAGAGTATCGTGTCGGTGCTGGCGGTGCAGGAGTTTAGCGACGATGCTTTTATCGTCTCGTGCACGGAGCGGGGCATCGTTAAGAAAACCAAGATGTCGTCGTATAGTCGGGTGCGTGCCAATGGCATAATTGGTTTGAAGTTAGCAGCAGGTGATGCGTTGGTGCGCTGTGCGCGTGTTGAGGAGGGTGAGCATATTTTGATTGCTTCGCGGTTGGGTAAGTCGATTCGTTTTGATCAAAGCAAGATCAGTGTTACGCATCGCAACACGCAAGGGGTTATCGGTATGCGACTGGGTGTGAGCGATCAGGTTATTGGTATGGAAATCGTGCGTGGTACTGGAACAATTTTTTCTATCTGCGAGAATGGTTTTGGCAAGCGCACGCCATTGAAAGAGTATCGCGCCCAAGAACGGGCAGGTAGCGGTATCTTCACAATCAAAGTTACGAAGCGTAATGGCTTTGTGGTTGGTGTAGCGCTGGTGGGTGATAGCGATGACATGATGATCATCACTTCTTCAGGGGTGATTACTCGTTTTAACGTTGGCGATGTTGGCATTATCGGTCGGGTTGCGCAAGGGGTGCGAATTATGAAAATTGACAATAGTGAAAAGATCGTTGGGTTTAGTCGTGTGCCTGTTGTTAATGGTGATGATTGAGCAAGGCGATTGGTTTTCCAATTATGCAACATCAAACAGAGCGCTGGGTACAGAGGGCGAATAGCTTTAGCAAAGCATTGGGGCAATTGCAGGCGGCAGTTGAACTGGCGAAGGAGCGTGAGTTGTCAAATCTTGAAGCACAGGGTTTGATACAGGGGTTTGAGTATACACATGAGCTGGCTTGGAACACGTTGCGGGATTATCTTCGTGCACAGGGGGTGTTAGAGGGGCTTTACGGGTCAAGAGATACGACACGTGCGGCGTTTAAGGTAGACCTGATTCAAACTGGCGAGGTTTGGATGGATATGATTCGCAGTCGTAATATGACATCTCATACCTACAATGAGGATACTGCCAAACAAATAGTTAATGCGATACTTGATACTTACTGTGCTGAATTTCAAGCATTACAAATCAAGCTTACACAGTTGCAGCAAGAGCAGAGCTAGTGAAATATGGCTTGACTGCTGCAACTATTGCCAAAATTAACGGTATCCTTGCTAATTACCCACAGGTGAGAAAAGCAATTATTTATGGGTCGCGTGCGGTTGATGCTCATCGCACAGGCTCGGACATCGACTTAACTCTTGTTGGTGGCAAGGACTTAACTTTGCGCGTGCATCATCAGATCGACGCAGCTTTGGATGAATTGCTGTTGCCGTATACGATTGACCTGTCGATTTTACACGATATTGATAATCCCAAGCTTATTGAGCATATCGATGCTGTTGGCAGGGTTTTTTACGAGTGCTAGCCACGAGCAGAGCTAACTGCGTCTAATTTACTGAGCCACCAGTATACCGTTGTCTAGCTAAAGCCCAGGAGGGGCTGCCACCTACTACTCACCGCTTCAACAGAAATCTGCCCATTCTGCCCCGCGTTGATCTGATTCCACCAGCAAGACTGTTTAGGATATTTAGAAAAGCCCTGCCTGTTTCCTTGACTGGTTTTGTTCGGAATACTGCGGTACTTGAAGACCACATAGCATTACCTAGTTGAGTGGCAGCTTTCTTGGTCTCATCTTTAGCCTGTGCGCCCTTAAAGAACCCTAGCGCCCAGCAACCTACAGACGATAATCCTATCAACCAGACGGGTGTCTTGAACCCCATCAAAAAACCTACAACTCCACCTATTAGTGCCTCAATCATCTTTACCCCTTCATTAACTCATCCTACATTACTCATCGGCAATGTTGTGCCCAGCTTAAGTCCCGACAATCTCATTGATACGGCATGCGCTTATCAATGAAGGTGTTAAAGCCTAGCTCTGGTGTAGCGCCTCATATTCTTCGCAGATGCGTTTGATTATTAGTTGTGCTGTTTCTGCTTCATCGCCACACTACTACTACCTCTCACATGGGTTTGCCCCACCACCGCCAGGCCTAGTATCTCCAACGCTACAGAAGGGGTGAGGGACGGGTTTAGTAGTGTGCGTTACAGTCGTATTATACATAGAATAGTTCCCACCAGCGTTGCAGATGCTTTGATCTGGGAGGTCTACTAAACTACCTCCGCTGCATATTTTGAATAATTGACACCCCTGATTGCCTTGACAGTTACGCCTCCAGAGATGCCCATCATTATGTGTCCACTTTTTCGGGGGGCACCACCGGCTTTGTTGCATAACTCAATTTATCCATGAAAGCACTGTGATAAGCGTAT
>JAPPIL010000159.1 GCA_028877195.1 Pseudomonadota bacterium | reverse complement strand
GGGGGAAAGCCCTCCGCATACTAAAAAGAGATGTTAGTTATGCAACAAAGCCAGTTAAAGGCAATCGCCATTGCCAGTTTGGTCATCGTAAACAACCAAAGATAAGGGCGCGAAATCAACCCGCAGTTCCGAGACAATGCAGGTGTTGTCGAAAAGATTGATCGCGGTATCGGTATGACTGTCTTGGTTATCCTTACGATGCCGCATGCTCATTTCCACGACAGCGCAATCACCATAATTGCCGTTATAGTTGCCATGATAATATTCGTTAGTTGACCAGACTTTGCGTGATGTGCCTTTGTATAAGTTTAGGTGTAACCACATATCCATATCACCGATGGTGTTCGTGCACGATGATGGCACATCGACATGCTTGTTTGTTGCGGTGCTTATTTTTTTCTGTCCACACGCATCAAACTCTGCTTGACCTGTGGTGGTCATGTTAGAGTGGACATTTTTATTCATTGTCGCATAGCAGTCAGGTGTTGAATTATCGGTATTTATTTCTAGAGAAACTGGGGCAGCGTTACTGGTCGTTGCCGTTAGCTTCACATCTGGGTTCTTCGCATCTATCAGATACAGTGAGGTAAAACTTGCGATACCATCGGCATTAGTTCTAGCGGTAAGGGTATCGTCGCTGCTGCCCCACTGTTTTAGGGTGGCATTACTGGCATTGATAGACACATCACTGCCAACGACGGCATCCTCTTTGTCGTCCAAAAACTTAACTTGAATATCAAACAGCATGCCAAATTTGACCGTAATGCTATGATTGCGCAAAGTGCCCGAATAAAGTGCTGTGTTTATTTCATTACCCTTCACATCTAAAAATTTCATCGTCAGCCCAGCGGTTGCTGGTTCTTCGGGGCTAGGTGGCAGGCCTGTGGCAGGCAGAAGACCTGGACTTGTTGGAGGAGCATCGTATCTGTCTAAATCAACATCAGAGAGGCAGGCATTCACCAAAAAAAGTAGTAACGGGATATTTAAATATCGCATGTCAATCCCACTCAAACAATACCTCCATCCCAGTATCGGTAAATTTGCCCCAGCTCTTTAGTTAGACAAGTAAATCTCTGGCACATCTTGAGAGCAAAGCTTCAACTCTATTCTTAAGACTGGGCAGTGGCTCATCGGTGTTGATGAGAAAATCAGCATGCTTGCGTTTTTCTGTGTCGGGCAGTTGTGCTTGGATAGCCTGCATCGCCTCCTGTTTTGTAAAATTTCTTGCCAATAGGCGCTTCACTTGAGTTGCAGGCTGACAATGAGTTAGCCATACGCTGCGAAAGTTTTTATGGCTGCCAGTTTCGATCAGCAATGCGGCATCATAGAACCATAGTTCAGGCTGGCGATAGAGAACATCATGCCGCAACTGTTCTTGCAACAACTGTAGAATGCGGGGATGCATGATAGAGTCAAGAGCCTTGCGTTTATCAGGGTCAGCAAAAATTGCCGCTCGTAACTGTTCCCGCTGTAGGCAACCGTCTGTGTCCACCACCGCATCGCCAAACAATGCAACTATTTTTGCAACTGTTTCAGAGTTAGGAGCAACAGCCAAGCGTGCGAAGCTATCAGCATCGTAAACTTTGTGCCCAGCTGCGCTTAAGATAGAACTAACAGTAGACTTGCCAGTCGCGATACCGCCCGTTATCCCGATACCATAGCGGCCAGCAAGTTGTTCATAGGTGAGCATCCTGTTTTAAAAATTGTTAAAACTGATAGTTAAATGCGAGTCCGATACTTTCATTGTCAATATACACATACCTTATCGGTGTGGGACGGTTAGCAACCGCCTCGATAGCCCCACCAATCCAAAATAGACCAAACGCACCGAAGCTAGACCACATGCCAATTTGATTCATAGTTGCATCGGTATTAATTGCTTCCACACTTTCAGCTAATGTTTTGCCAGTTTTATTGTCTTTATGCTTTCGACACTTTTCAGATGCCATACAGCTCCTATATTTTTCACTTGCAATCAACCTTTCATAGTTGCCGTTTTGCTCTAAAAAGAAATAATAAAACAAACCTGCGCTGACCAATGACCCTACACTGCCAAGCGCAAACACATGCCCTAACTTATAGCGTCCAGCTGCATATTGCCCTGCTCCAAATGGAAAGAAACTCCAAGCACTGATGCCGCCACTTACCCGCACTGCCTTTGTCTGTTGGCTGGGAACTGGGAGAAGGTCTTGATAGCTGCTATGCCCACGCTTCTTTGGTTGCTTTTGCGCACCGCTATTATCAAGGATAATGACCTTTGGCGGCTTCTTGGCATAAAACATATTGGGCTGTTTTTTCTTCTTTGCCGCTGGTGTGGATGGACGCGGCTTAGCGACTTGACGAGTTTGTTGATGCTTCTGATGAGTTTTCTTGTGAACCTTGGGTCGCTTGTGCACTGTTGTGCGGCGCTTGACTGGTGCGGCGACAACTTTCTTCGGTTTGCGTGATGTGCCAAGCTTGGGCACTGCTGCTACTGGTGGTTTAGCAACAGACTTAACCGCAGGTTTAGCGACGGTTCTTGCTGGTTTCTTCTTTGCCTTGCTTGCCACGGCTTTTTTAGCTTGCCGCGGTGCTGGTGCTTTGCCCTTTAGTTTTTGCTTAATGTCGAGAAAAAACTCCAGCACACTGCTATCCAACACCTCATTAGGATATAGCTCAACTCTTGGGTCATAATGCAGTGCATAACCGAAACTAGCTTTAGCTGCTTTGGTTTCGCCAAGCATGTATTGGCTTAACCCTAGATACTTGTAAATTTTTCCATATCCTGAACGACTTGACCCCTCACGCAAAGCATTTTGAAATTCAATCTTTGCCTGCACAAAGTTTGCGGTGCGATAGTGATTAAGTCCTTTATCAAAATTATTTGCATATAGCGCGGAGCTAACCGTCAATGCCAGCAATACGACGAGGCTTCTAAACATTCACCTAACCCAGACTAGTAGCCTAGTTGTCGGTAGAAGGAGATAAAGTCTTTAGATATCGAGTGATAGAGACTGGCTGGGGCTTTGTTGCATAACTGGTTAAGCGCTAGCAAGTCAGTTCATGGCAAGAGGTCTAGGAGGTGGGTTTGGGAGGAGGCCTCCTCCCAAAAACAAACAGTCATTCTGTGTAGTTGTGTGTGCTAACGCAGTTATGTGCCTACCGTGAAGTGTAGTTATGCAACAAAGCTACTGGCTGGGTAACAACAGCTGTAAATTTTGCACCTCACAAAGCTCTTGTTTGGGGCAACAAAGTCGCTATCTCTCCCTTAATCTGATGTTCATCAATGACTTGGGCACCCAGAAAACATTTGTAAGTTGCGCCACTATGTCTTGTGAACTTTCAAATGTCTCTACCTCCTTGAGCAAGAGATGGTCTGGTATCAAGATATGGAGAGCAAAGATGCTGCTTTGAATAGCGCGGACTTCAGCAGGAGCTGGGGTAATATTGTCAAATTGTTTAGAAGCGCATAACAATCCAAACAATTCCTTAAGTAGCAAGAAGCGTAGGTAAGGTTTCATTTCGGTGCTCTGATAAGCTACCGTCGCTCGCCAGCCCTTGCCATCTTCGCCCGCATCTTGAACATCAACCTCAATCTCTTGTTCAAGAGCAGGGTTCATTACCAAACTAACCTGCGGAAAAAGACCATACACTTCCTGCACATGAATAGGTGCTTCCTCAAACGACCCCATGCTTAACACCGACCGCACTGTCTGCAGCACCCAATCACGATCAATGTTGAACAGTTCATCAAACGTGCGAATGCGGTTGTCAATCTGCCATTTAGCTGGATTCTTGAAAAACTCTTTCTTCAGCTTCTCAAGCGGATGCTCACTCATGCTGAAGTTGCCATAACCTTTGTATTCAAATATCGCTTCCTGTAAACCAACCTTGCCAGACGCAATGCCAATCAACAGTTGCTCATCTATTTGCAAATGGTCAGCGATGTTGCGCAAGGTAGACAAGGCGCGGATGTTTTTTTTGCCCTTCTTCCAATGACTGCAATCCGCAGGGTCATAACCCAAGATTGCACCAACATCTTGGTCAATCACTTTCACATTGCCGTCATAACGAATCTCTAACGCTTCTTTACAAAAACGAAATAACGCCGCCGAATGTGGATACAGATTTTCTACAGTCTTCTTCATCACCCAGTCCCTATTCAATCACCACAAGGTATACTC
>JAPPIL010000229.1 GCA_028877195.1 Pseudomonadota bacterium | reverse complement strand
TTGCTAGCCAGTTGGGGAGTAGCGATGTTTCAAACCAAATGCCAGAGAAGAGCGCTAACGGCAGGGTGATGATGTTGATGACGGTGTAGTAAGTGGAAACATTGCGCCCAAAACTACACATGGCGGTTGAGATGGCAGAGAAGGCTGTAGCTCCAAGCATTGCGAAGATAATAAAATCAAAGATACCGCCTTTGATTTGAAATCTGAAAAACAAAATGCCTGAAATAATTATCACCAACGTTTCAATCGTCAGCACGAATAGCCGCCCGAATATCCACGAGAGAACGTAATCGATCGGTTTGAGAGGGGTAACAAGAAAGCGTTTGAGCAGGTTCTCACGGCGATGGGAAACGATCATCATGCCCACGCCAAAGAAACTTGAGGTCATAATACTGAAGGCAAGTAGTCCAGGCACAAAGAAGTCGATGTATCTGATGGTTGTCGGGGTCGGTTTGATGGTTGTTGTAACTGGGTTAGTGCGATTGTAAAATTTTTGAATTTTGTCATCGATGTAGAACTTCGCCCGTGCAGCATCGTTGTTGGCCGTATTCATATGGTAGGTTGCTTGTCGGTTTTTGATCTCGACGACTAGTGGCATATTCTTCTCTGCGACAGCGTTGAGCAATGAGTTTAGTTCGCCATGCTCAATTTCTATCATCGGGTCAGATTGCAAGAGGGAGACTATTTCCTTATCGCTATCATTGGTCAGACCGATGCGGTATTTAGTCAAGGCTTCACTGCTGAAAATATTGCCGAGCAGTCCAATCCAGATCGGCGGCATGATAATGACAAACAACACCGCCGAAGGTTCACGCAAGAATTCCCGAAATCTGCAGAAAGTATGTTGCTTTAATGCTTGGTAGTTGATCAAGGTAGTTTCTTTCCTGTCAGTTTGAAGAACACATCTTCGAGCGTCCCACTTCTGAATTCCATCGAGATGATTTTGTTTTGATTGTCAAAAAACGCAAAGATTTTCTTTATGGCGGGAATGGTATCGCTGGTTTTTAGTTCTATTTTGTTATCTTCATGTGCCATCAGTGTAATCGCTGCCGCTGTTGTGGCGACATCGGGTGATGATGCTAATAGTGGTTTTAAGTCAGCGACAGTAGTTGTGTGTTGTAACTGCAGGGAGATGATGCTCTCAGGTGTATGTTCAGTGATGAGCTGTTGTGGTGAACCTCTTGCGATTACCGAACCTTTTTCGATTACTGCGATGTCATCGGCGAGGTATTCTGCTTCTTCCATATAGTGGGTGGTGAGGAAGATACTGCGACCGTCTTTTTTCAGCACCGAGATAATGTCCCAGACATTTTTTCTTGAGATTGGGTCAAGACCAGTAGTTGGTTCATCTAAAAAGATTAATTTTGGGTCGCCGACTAGTGCCGCACCGAGGTAAGCGCGTTGCCGTTCACCGCCAGAGAGATGTTCGAGACGTTTGGTTGCCTTGTCTTCAAGGTTAAGTTGTTCAATCAGAGTTGGCACAGGGATGTTGTGATTGTAGAGGCTGGCGAAGAGATCAAGTGTCTCTTTGATGGTTAGTTTTTGGTAGAGCTTGGTGTCCTGCGACAGGATGCCGACATCTTGAAGGACAGCTCGTTTGTTGGCGATCTTGGCATGATAAGGGTTGCCGAACAGCTCAATACTCCCGACATCTGGGGAGACAATGCCCACCAACATATCGCAGATGGTGGTTTTACCTGCACCGTTCCTGCCAAGTAGAGCGATACATTGTCCTTGCAGCAGGTCGAGACTTACCGCTGCGACCGCTTGGTTGCTCCCATAGCGTTTGGAGATGCGAGAGCAGTTCATCACTGTTGGCGTGGTTGCGGACATAGGCTCACTAGCTAGAATGACCATCGATGTCAGGGGAGTTTAGTATATTCGTTCAAAAATCTATAGTTTTTTGAACACGAGGCTGCTCTGCCCTAGCTGGTAACTTTATAACCACTCGCAAGATGCTAGTGCGTAAGTAAAGTTTGCGACAACAGCTCATTTGTATGTTATTCTTTCATGTTTGTGAATGGCTGCAGGAGCACAAGCAAAGGGGATGAAAAATCATTATTCCTCCTTCATCTCTTTCACCTCTTTAGCCGCTGGTAGTTTTTCAGCTTGTTTGGTGGCATTCTCGTGGTCTATTTCACGTTCAGCGGTGCGGATAACATGGTCAAACGTATCCCTTGCCTCGGAACTCATGCGTCGCACCCGCACGAACACTTTACCACACTGGTGCATGACCTGTGGTAGACGGTGCGGCCCGACAAACAGTAGCACCACCACTGCCAAAACCACCAGCTCCATGATACCGATACCAAACAAACAAGTCCCTCCAGTCCAATGCTAAAAATACTAGACAGAGTTGTTTTCGGCAAGACAGGATGGCAACTAGCATTGCGTCTACACCTTATCCGTTGCTGGTCGCTCTGGCATCGTTTGCGTTACGATTTGGTTAAGGAACTCGTCGTCGCCCTCTGTTTGAGCATGCTTATCGCTACCTACTCATATATCTTCGCCGACTTTCTTCAACGCATCGTCGCAGAAGTCTCTACCGCGATGTATCTGCTGTTCTCCCGCTATTGCGCTTATCTAGTTGCATTATTGGCAGGTGCTTGGGTGGGGAGAAGTTTGCGCCAAGAAAAAGATAATTCCTACATCAAGCTACAGAAGCGGCTTGGGGTGAATCCCGCCTCTATCCGCATGAGCCAAGTGTTCAGTATCATCACGGTCGTTGTTGGCAGTATTTTGCTGTGTGCGGTGATTACTAATTTTATCTTACGCATTGATGTCTTTCTGCTGCCCTTTTACGTTATCGGCATCGGTAGTGCTTATCTTTGGCAGCTAAACATCTGGCGGAGCAGTCCTAACGTTGCTAAACAGCAGCCAACTAGCCTTTACCGTTGGCGCATGCTACAGATAAAGCGCGGGCAACTGCCGCTGTTTGTCATAGCCACATTGTTCGCAGGCTTAAATTTTTGGTTGGCACAGTTCTCGCTCCCTTTGCCGATTCATGCTTGTCTAGCGATGCTGATCGGATTGCTGTTGTCGTTTGCGATTGCCAATCAAGCAGCGATTGACATGCAGTTTGCGGCGATTGAGCGCAATCTTTCGGTTTCACACGCTGACTACATGCGCACTTATGAAAAAATCGGCTTAACTTTGGCGCTCCTTGCTAGCATACTATTTGCCACGACCTTTGTCGTCCCGAAGCTCCTGTTCGCACAACTTCTGTATCAAGAAGTGCTTAAAGGTATCGTTTTATCGGCTCTTGCTCCGCTACTGATGCCATTGTTGATAATGCAGATAGATGTGCGTCGTCCAATCATCCAGTATCTTATCGCTTCGGTAGTGCTACTGTTTATCGGCACGGCTATTCTTGCTACTTGGTATGCGTTAATCTTATACCCATTGTTGCGGGTGTTTGCTCTCCAGATAACGGCTGGTAGGTTTTATCGTGGCTAGTTTGCTAACTCTCAATCATATAGAAAAAGAATTTGCATCGGGATTTAAGCTAAACCCCTGCTCGTTACAACTCAACGCTGGTGATGTGCTGGCGATTATTGGGCAAAACGGTTCGGGCAAATCAACGCTGATGGAGATTATCACTGCTAATAGCGACCCTACGGCAGGTGAGCTAACTTTCATCGGTCAGCGCTTCTTCCCAGAGTCCTACGCTCTCAAACGCAAACTTGGCTACTTACCTCAAAACCTCAACTTCCCTGCGTGGGTAACGGGCAAGGAGCTGATTTCGTATGCTTGTCATCTCTATCGTTTGCCCATCGAAAAAACGGCTGCCGCCCTCTCGTATTGGGGATCGTGTGCTTATCAACATCGTCCGTTAGCAGCCTGTTCGCATGGTATGCAGAAGCGTATAGGTTTAGCTATTGCCACTATACATGCACCTGCACTGTTAGTGCTCGATGAACCCTTCTCTGGTCTTGATGTCATTCAAACACAAGCCCTACAGTTGGTTATCACTGACCGTCAACGGCAAGGTCTTGCGACCATCATCAGCACTCACGTGTTGCCTTATGTTGCTCGCATCTGTAGTCGGGCATTGCTTCTCAAGCAAGGGAACAGCAAAGAAATAGATGCTTGGCAACAACTTGGGTTTACCGAGCGAATAGACCGACTTGAACGGGCTTTGTTGCATAAGTAATGCCTATTTTTGTTTGTATGCGGAGAGACGTTCCCT
>JAPPIL010000019.1 GCA_028877195.1 Pseudomonadota bacterium | reverse complement strand
ACGGTAGGAACTGTCGGTATCTATGCGCTGCTCGGCAGCGAGAGATGCCTTACGCTTGGCGGCTAAATCGTCCTTCACACAAACTACTTGCGACATGCTACTGCCCTCGCTTACGGTGGCTCGGTAGTGCGAACTATCGCTCGGTAGTCTAGCTGAAAAAGCTAGTATTTGCACGAGATTTGCGGGCAAGTCCTCAAGATGCTTTGTTTTGTCTTTTCGCGAACCGTATCTTAAGCAGGTAGGATAATGCTTCCATTTTTGGGGGCAACAGCAGGCACTGACTGGCGTGTGATACATGCCAATCAGCCACTGTATGCTAGAAGCTAGTTCTTCTCATCAACGGTTTTAACCAAAGGCACAGCCATGTTGCCCGTTGGGATGTAGATAAACACTTTATTAGGTGAATTACTCAACGCTTCTAGTGCTTTGATCGCCTCATGCTGAATATAGAGAGAGGTAAGAGATTTTTTAACGATCTCTTGTGCTTTCGCCTGTCCTTCTGCTTCAATCACCTTGATCGCTGCTTTTTCCCGTGCGATGTCCTTTTGAATCAACTGTTCTTCTAGTTGTTGTTTAGCCGCAAGCTTACGCTCGACCGCACGCTCAACCACGTCTGGGTAGTCGATGTTGCCAACCGAGATAGTATCAGCTTCAAAGGGCTTGGCGGCAAGGAAAGATTTGAGGTCAGCAAGCACCGCTGCTTCAATCTTGGCACGGTTTTCCTTGACCTCAGTGCTCTTGTAAATTTGCACCGCTTTCCGCACTTTGGTGCGAATAGGCTCTTTGATGTTGCTTTGATACCAATTAGTGCCGCCATAAACTTCAACTATCTGGCGAATAGAGTTCTCGTCGCGTTTAGCACGCAAGCGCACATGCGCCATAAACTCTATGTTCAACTGGTCAGCTGCAAGGATTTTGAAACGCTCCGAGTAGGTCTTGTAGCGAATGTCGATCGGTATTACCTTGTATTCATTGGGCGAAAGGTGAAGCCCAAGCCTCGCAGGGCCGACCACAGTCTTATGAAAACCACCTTTGGTCGCAGAGAATCGCACTGGCTCTTTATAGATATAACCGACATAACCCGCCTCAACCATTGGATTTGAGAAGACTAAAAATTTCTTAGATAAATTCAATACTATTGGCACACCGACGATGCCGATACCAAGACCGACGAACTTACGCTTGTGCTTTTTCATAAATTCAGCAACGTCATCAAGCTCGGAAGGTACCATCCTTATCTCTTCAGTTGCCGAGAGTCTGCCACTATCCCTGTCATCAACCGAGCATGCCAATAGCGATGCTAACACTAAAAAAACCAATACTCTCATAGCATTATCCTCAAATAACTATTTAAAAACATAATAAACTATAAAATAATAACAAAACTATGAGCACATCAATACTATTATTAGAATTTGAACGGAAACAGTTAGCTACCCAAAGCCTGTAGATTTACTTCCACGCTATGCAGTTGGCTTTGTAATAGCTGGCGGCGTTGGGTGTGCTCCTCTAATACTTGGGCAGGGGCATTAGCACAAAAGGCAGGATTGTTAAGCTTGGCATTCACCTTGCTCAATAGAGCAGTCAAGCGTTGCTGGTCGTTGCGTAATTTATCCTTCTCACGCCCAACATCTATGCGAACAGTCGTTGTGTAAACCTCAAAGCCCGCACCAACCTGCACCAATGCTGGTGTTGGTTTTGGGTCATCAGCAGTCAACCAAATTACTTGCGCAACTCCTGCAAGCTCATGTAACCAGCGTTGTTCATCAGCAACTAAACGTTTGGCAGCGATACTCACTTCTATCTGTTCTTGCGGCGGGATCGTTGCCCGACTACGCAAAGTTCTGATCGCAGTTATCAATGCTCTGGTCATCTCCCAACTTGCCAAAGCCTTGCTATCATACCTCGGCAAAACATCCGCTTGTGGGAACTTCGCCACGACCAAACTACTCGGACGATCCCAGTCAGGGTGTGCTGGCAACCGTTGCCAAATCTCTTCGCTGATGAAAGGCATCACTGGGTGCACTAACCGCAACAAACCATCCATAATATAATACATACTGGCAGGAATTTGATTCGTCGTCTGTAGCATTGTTTTCGCAATCTCAACGCCCCAATCACAATACGTTCCCCAAATAAAGCGGTAAAGCGCATCGGCCATGCTATCAACTCGGTAAGCTTGCAGATGCTTATCGACAGCCATCACGGTATCGGCAAAGGAATTCAGCAACCACTGTTCAGGCACGGTAGGCTGTGTATCCGCCAAGGATGGCAAGGGTTGCGGGGCAGGCTGGGCGAGCAAAAACCGTGCCGCATTCCACAGTTTGTTGACGAATTTAGCACCATTGGCAAAGTCCTGTTTCCCCATGCGAGCACGACCGCCCAAAGGGGCAAGGCTAACGCAGGTGAACCGCACGGCATCAGCACCGTATTGATCAATCACCTCTAGCGGGTCAATGCCATTGCCAAGCGTCTTTGAAAACTTGCGCCCTTGATGATCGCAAATAATTGAGTTGAAATAGACATCCTTGAATGGTGGCTTGCCAAGCACTTCGATCCCAGCAATGACCATCCGTGCTACCCAAAGGAAGATAATATCTGCCCCTGTAATCAATACTTGCGACGGATAAAACTTTCGCAAATCTTGCTCATTATGGTCAGGGAAACCAAGGGTGCTGAATGACCACAGCCAACTGCTGAACCAAGTATCGAGCACATCATCGTCCTGCTGCATGGTTTTGCTACCACAATGCTTACATGCACTTGGGTCGGACGTTGCCGCAAAGTGTTGCTGGCAGGTTTGGCAATACCAGACGGGGATACGATGCCCCCACCACAATTGCCTTGAGATGCACCAGTCTTGGATGTTTTCCAACCAATGCAGATAAGTTTTTTGCCAACTGTCGGGATAAAAACGCAACTCCCCGTCTTTAGCGACCCTAATCGCTTCCGCAACCAATGGCTGCATGCGCAAGAACCATTGTTGCGATAGACGCGGTTCAATCAACTCCTTGCTGCGATCGGAGTAAGGCAAGGTGTGGCGATGTTTAGTCTCACCACGCAGCAGGTTCAACTCTCGCAGCGCACGCAACACGGCTTGGCGGGCGGCACTGCGGGTCATTCCCTGAAATTTAGGCGGCACACAGTCTGCCAGCAGCCCTGCATCATCAAAAATGTTGAGCGCAGGCAACTGATGGCGTTGACCGATGTCAAAGTCATTAAAATCATGGGCAGGAGTAATCTTTAAACAGCCAGTGCCAAATTCGCTCTTTACATACGAGTCGGCGATAACAGGCAGTTCGCGGTTGACTAGCGGCAGTAGCACTTTTTTGCCAATGTATTGACGATAGCGTTGATCGTTAGGGTTGACTGCAACGGCTGTATCGCCAAACATCGTTTCAGGTCTTGTCGTCGCAACTACTAATTCATCTTGTTCAGATTGGCGGTCAACGAGCGGGTAGGCAATCGACCAGAGTTTGCCTGTTTCTTCACGGTTGAACACCTCGTCATCGGAAACCGCAGTCTGCAAAGCACAATCCCAATTGACAAGTCGCTTGCCACGATAAATCAACCCTTTATCAAATAAACGCACGAATACTTCTCGCACTGCCTTTGATAGCGATGGGCTCATCGTAAAGGCGAGGCGCTGCCAATCCGCTGACGCGCCGAGACGCTGGAGTTGTGAAATAATTATGTTGCCATGCTTTTCCTGCCATTGCCAGCAACGCGCAATGAATTGCTCGCGCCCCAACTCTTGACGGCTACGCCCCTCTGCTTGCAGGGATTTTTCGACCATCATCTGGGTAGCGATGCCTGCATGGTCAGTGCCTGGCAACCAGCAAACTTCCTTGCCGAGCATGCGTTGCCAACGAATGAAAATATCCTGCACCGTGTTGTTTAGCCCATGCCCCATGTGCAAACGGTCAGTAACATTGGGAGGTGGCATGAGAATTACGTAAGGGTCTTTGGTGGAACTGCTGTCAGCCGCAAAATAACCCTGCTGAAGCCAAAAGTCCCACCATTTTTTTTCGTAGAGATTATGGTTGTATTTGGTTTCCAAAATTCCCTACCCCAAACTACAGGCGACTTGATTGTATGTTTTGGAACACTAGTCTGGCAATGTTTTGTTTTTTGTTTATGAGAGATGGTTAGCCGGCTTTGTTGCATAAGTAATGCCTATTTTTTGTTTGCGGAGAGACGTTAGTCGCTCTACGAGCGACAGACTCTGCGCTCATTCGGAAAA
>JAPPIL010000221.1 GCA_028877195.1 Pseudomonadota bacterium | reverse complement strand
CCCCCCCCCCCCCCCCCCAAAAAAAAAATTAATTGGGGTTCTCCCCGTTTGGGTTTACCCCCCCTCCTAAACAAAAATGCTGAAAGTCGAAAATCTAAAAACTTACTTCCATACGCGTGAGGGCGCAATCAAGGCGGTCGATGGCTTAAGCTTTAACCTCAAGCAGGGTCAGACACTTGGTATCGTCGGTGAATCGGGATCGGGCAAATCAGTAGCGGTTAACTCGTTGCTGGGTTTGATTCCAACTCCACCTGGTCGTATTGAAGCAGGCACGGCGATGTATCGTGGCGAGGACTTGTTGCAAATGAATGAGCGCAAACTCCGAGAAGTGCGGGGCAAGAAAATTGCGATGATTTTCCAAGACCCGATGTCATCTCTAAATCCTTATTTGCGAATTTCAAGGCAACTTACCGAGATTCTCGTTACACGTGGTGAAGCGACAGAAGCACAAGCATTGGAACGAGCGATTGAGTGTATGGGCTATGTTGGTATTCCAAACCCAAAGGAGCGGATACGCTGTTATCCACATCAATTTTCTGGTGGCATGCGACAACGAGTGATGATTGCGATGTCGCTTATCTGTGAACCTGATATTCTAATTGCTGATGAACCGACCACCGCACTTGATGTAACGATTCAAGCACAGATTTTAGATTTGCTAGTTTCATTACAGAAAAAACTTAACATGTCAGTAATTTTAATTACCCATGACTTCGGAGTTATCGCCCGCATGAGTGATCGGGTCTTGGTGATGTATGCGGGCAAAAAACTAGAAGAAGGCACTGTAGATGATATTTTTTATCGACCGCGCCACCCTTATACCCAAGGTTTATTGAAATCCTTGCCACGTATTGACGATGATTATCATGACTTGCCTTACATCGAGGGTGTGCCACCTGACTTGGCACGTTTAGGCAAGGGTTGTGTGTTTGCACCACGCTGTGAGCATCGTATGACTATCTGCACTACCGATGCCAAAATACCTCTGCGCGGCAAGAAAGGGCATCAAGCTTCATGTCATTGGCAGGGCTAGAATATCGCCACTCCTTTATATCTCCTTGTTTTTCCTCTATAAATTTTGTAGTCTAGTTGGCTTCGCAGACTAGGGTTAGCGTTGGTGTATCAGGCGCTTGGAGGACAACAGACATGAATATCTTCACAAGTATGAATTCTTTTGGACATGAACAAGTGCTGTTCTGCCGCGACAAGAACTCTTCCCTCAATGCGATAATCTCCATCCATGATACAACGCTCGGCCCCGCTTTAGGCGGTTGTCGGATATGGAACTACCAAGACCATGCTGATGCTTTGCATGATGTCTTGCGATTGTCGCGCGGCATGACCTACAAGGCCGCACTCGCAGGTTTGCCATTAGGTGGAGGCAAGTCGGTGATTATCGCTGACCCCAAGACTGCGGACAAGCCTAGTTTGCTGCGCGCTTTAGGTCAACATGTTGAGTATCTACACGGTCGCTACATCACGTCCCAAGATGTCAGCGTCAGCAACAGCGACCTCTGTCATATCCGCACGATGACCAAGCATGTCGTCGGTTTGCCTGCCGATAAGGGCGGCACAGGCGACCCGTCCCCGCACACCGCGATGGGAGTATTACATGGCATCAAGGCTGCCGTGCGCCATAAACTTAACCGCAGTGATCTACATGGCATAAGTGTCGCCGTGCAGGGGTGCGGCAATGTCGGCAAGCACTTGTGTCATCTATTACACCATGAAGGCGCAAAGCTGTATATCAGCGACATCAGTGTTGAGCGTGCACGCCAAGTTGCTGATGAATGTCAAGCCGAGACAGTAGATAAAGATGCGATTATCAGTCTTGATGTTGATGTATTCTCTCCCTGTGCGCTTGGGGCGGTGATTAGCAAGAAGTCTATTCCCAAGCTAAAAGCCAAGATCGTCGCAGGCGGCGCAAACAATCAGCTTACCGACGAAGAGGGTGATGACTTACTGTTGCGTGAACATGGGATACTTTATGCACCTGACTATATCGTCAATGCTGGTGGTTTGATCAGCGTATCCTACGAGGTGGAAGCTATTGACAAGACCGTGCCAATCGCTGATCGCCTTACAAACATTTACTCTACCCTATTAGAAATCTTCAGTGTCGCCGATACTAACGGTGCGGGGACAGGCAAAACCGCCAACAAAGTTGCAGAGAAACGCATCACTTCCTATGCAAGCAAGATGAACTCCGCTTCCTAGTTTGTGGCGGTCGTATTTGCCAACCTAGTTAGCATTTGCCGTAGGTATGCTTATGCAACAAAGCAACCGTTATGACCTCAAGCGGCTGAATTTCTTATCATTCTGCTGTGTTGCCTTTGTTATCGCAGTAATTTTTTTACATAGTATTGAACGGCGTGAGCCGCACCTCGCGGGCACTTGGTCGCGCGATACCTTTATCTTATGCGACACCTGCATAGATCGCCATCAATGGCATATGGCGACGACGATGATCTATGTGCAAAACTGGTTACGCGAAGGCGCGCTGAATCTCAAATTTTTACTGGTCAGCAACCCTAAATCGATCGAGATGCAGACGCTTAATGACCGTGTTGTTTATCCAAGTTTTCCAGTTGGAGCATATATTATCACTTATCTTTGGGTGCTGGGGATGAGTGTAGCTTCGCAAGATATTCTAACCGATCCGTCATTACAGCTTTTGTCGTATACAGCCTTGGCTTATGCAGCGCATCTCTTCTTTACTTGTTTGCTGTGTTTAGCGGTATTCAGAATCATGCGGCGTTTGCGCTGCAATCATCTGAATGCTTCACTCATTGCTATCGTGCCAGCGCTGGTGTCCTTCCACAGTGTCTTTCCGCTCTACTATTTTCATACGGTCTGGGATCATTCCATCGCGATATTACCGATATATGTGTTGTTCGTTTACTTTGAAACTTTGCGTTATCTTGGGCGTTTGACGCGTTTGCAAAACTTTATGCAGTTAGCAACGATGGGCATCGGCATGTTTTGCGACTGGTTGTTTGCTCCTGTGTTGCTTGTCGTTTATGCGCTGCGGATAGGGCAGGGTTGGATAGGGTTGGCGGCTAAACGATTGTTCATCTGGCAAAGCTTGAAATTTTTTGCCTTGCCTGCGTTAGCGGTTGCTGTCTGGTTAGGGCAGTATTTTTTGTATGCTTATCGGCCAGGACTTGTGTTCAGGGAGGGAGCACGAGAGCCTATCCTTGCCACTGTGCCTGCTAACGACTATCGCTTGGGGGAAGTGATTTTACATCGTATCGGTGCTGACAGTGTGCAGCAGTTTATTGCCCAGCTTTACGAACCGCTGATCGTTTATGTGAAATATGGCTATGGTTACGTGGGGCTAATCTTCTTATTCTTGGCGTTGTATTTGGTTTATCGGAGCAGGGAGTTGCGGCAAGGCAAGGTGTTATGCAAGTTGTATGGTCTGCTGACGTTGCCAGTTATTTTGCATACCTTGATGCTATCAAACCATGCGCGTGAACATCTGTTTAGCAGTCTGCGTTTTGCGCCTGCGATAAGTGTCGCGATTATCGTTGTGGTAATGCTCGTTGCCATTCGTTCTGGTAGAGATTTGCGGTTATCTCTGTTTACCATTAGGGGTGTGCCAATCTATCGGACGACGGTTGTTTGTTTGGTGCTTGCCGCTGTATATGTTGCTGCCCACTATTTTCATAAACCGTTGCGAAGCTACTTCAGCCCGCCTGACTATTCATACACGATAATGGGGAAATTTATTCGTGCTAATAGCAGTTATCGTGATGTTCTGTTCTCCAAGCAGGCGATCGTCCCATCCTTGCCGCCACAGCGTCTAGCTTTTATGGGTAAACGTGTCCACAGTGCGCGAGACCTTGATGAAATATATGTGCAAACTAGACAACTGCATGATGAAGATTTTACGATCAAGATCTTATATTTGGTTAGCGACGCGCCGAGCACCACAGGCACAATAACACCAGAGGTAGCGGAGTATCGGGACATTCAAAAACTTACAATCTTTTTGAACGAGCAGGGCATTGCCACCAAACATACGATTGAAAACCAACTTGGCATGCTTGAGTTTTCAGGGCAGGAGTTTTTACGATACTATCAAGCGTCTCTCTGAAGGCGTGGTGCAAGTATTTAAGAGGTATGGCAAAGCATTGCCTCGCATCCGCTCGTTTAGGTTTTTGTATGCGGAATGCGGAGGGCTTTCCCCGGCTTTGTTGCATAAGTAATGCCTATTTTTTTTATGGGGGGGGGGGGGGGGGGGG
>JAPPIL010000012.1 GCA_028877195.1 Pseudomonadota bacterium | reverse complement strand
TACCTCGCCCAAGTCGGTTATATTTTAGAAGCCGTAAGCAACCATGAGGTGGTGTTGCGTTTCAATATCGTTGAACATCATAAGGTAGCCATCGGTTCAATCACGATTATCGGTAATAATTATTTTAGCGACCATGAGCTAATCAGCAAGCTCATCATGCAGCCATTGACTCGCAGTCCGAAGTTCAAAGCGATGACAAGTTTTCAATCGGTTCTACAGGAGAGAGACCAGCATGTGTTGGGTCTCCATTACAAGAATGCTGGTTTCATCAATGTCAATATCGCCGAACCAGAGGTGCTCCTGACGCAAAACCGCCGTGAAGTGCACATTACTTACCGCATTGAAGAGGGGGAACAGTTTGATGTTGGTTCAGTATCGGTGTCTGGTGATGTGGAGAAGAGCGATCGTTTATTCAGCGCTGATGAGTTGAAGGCTGGTCTAACACTGGGTGCAGGGGAATTGTTTCGTTTGAATCGCTTCCATGCTGATGTTGACAGTTTGATGCGTAAGTATAATGACCGCGGTTATGCTTATGCCAGTGTTGATCCTCGCACTAACATTGATGCCAAAAACCGCCGTGTGCATGTTGATTATCATATCAGCAAAGGCACAAAGGTTTACTTCGGCAAGATAGACATCGTTGGTAACAGCAAAACGCGGGATAACGTTATCCGCCGTGAGTTGAATGTGCATGAGGGTGAGCTGTTCAATGGCACGAATTTGATGCGCTCCAAAAGCAATGTGCAGCGATTAGGATTTTTTGATGCGGTGCGTATCTTGCGGCAACAGGATCGCGAGAAAAAAGATATTATCCATCTGCGGGTTGAGGTTGAAGAACGCTCGACGGGGCAGATACAGGCGGCGGCGATATTTACACCTGTTGGCGGGGCATCACGTTCTGGCTGGGCGGGGCAGGGGCGTTACGATGAGAAGAACCAGTTGGGCAAAGGTTGGAGCACCAACCTCACTGGTAGGTGGAGTGGGGCTAATAATTTTAGCTTGGATTTAGGTTTCAATAACCCGCGGGTTTACGACAGTCATTGGACGTTTGGGACATCGTTCTTTCACATGCGTGAGAGCAAACGTTATGTGGAAGATGAGTTTCTCGATGAGACACGGCAAGGGAGCACAGTATCGGTAGGTAGAAGGATATATGAGCATGTGATTGGCACGTTGTCGTATCGCTTACAAAATGTGGCAGTGGACACGGATGCTTATGTGTTGAGTAAGTTTCGTGATTGGGGGGTATCTTCAAGTTTGATGTTATCGTTGGCGCGCAATGCGACCAATGATTATTTAGAACCGACGGCTGGTTCAACTGTATCGTTGTTTCAGGTTGTCGCAGGTGGTGAGCTACTGCGTGGCGATCATCGTTATCTTGAGAGTGGTTTTGATTTTTCTTACTATTACCCGATAGACTTTTCTGCTTCGTATCGCACTCATATCAGGGTGCATGGGTTAGCGAGTATAATTTATCCGTTTGGCAAGACACCTGTGCCGTTTACGCAACGCTATCGTCTCGGTGGCTTTCAAGATTTACGGGGCTTCCCCTACTGGTCGGTTGGCCCAAAGTTTAATGTCATGCGTTCACCTGCTGATAACCCTGTCGAATTGAACTACGGCGGCAATCGCAAGGTCATGCTACAGTTGGAATACTTTATTCCTTTGATTCAAGAGGCGAGAGCAAAGGCGTTGCTTTTTGCGGATATTGGGCGTGTCTATCAAGAGCAGGATAGCTTGAGCTTGGATGGTTTTCGCGCTGATGTAGGTTTTGGCTTGCGGTTGATTACACCGATTGCGCCGTTGCGATTTGAGTGGGCTTACCCGATTGAGAATGGTAAATTGGGTGATGTTGAGTTTATCTTTTATCTTGGTTTTTAGATGAGGTAAAGCCATGCGGTTAGCGATACTGTTTGTCTTGGCAAGCATTGCTTGGCAGGTGCAGGCGCAAAAAAAAGGTGGCGATAAGCGTGATAGTTACGCACTTATTGATATGCAGCGGGTGATTCTGTCGGTTGCGGAGGGCAAAGTTGCGCGCAAGAAGCTTGAGAAGGAGATAAAAAGCAAAGAAAAGGAACTGCTGGCAGCCAAGGAGGAGTTGGAGAAACTCAACAAGGACTGGCAATCACAAGCGGCGCTGTTATCCGACCAAGCGAAGTTAGGTAAGCAAAAAATTTTTCAGGAGAAGTTGATAAGCATGCGCAATGCGGAGATGGAGTTTCATGCTGACATCAAACGCAAGGAGCAGAACGCTACCAAGCATATCGCTGATAAGGTCGCAGTATTAGTTGAAAAAATTGCGGCGCAAGAGGGTTTTACGATGGTTTTTGAAAGCAGCACGTCGGGTCTGTTGTATCTCAAAGACCCAGTAGATATTACTGCTCGCGTTATCACTGCCTATGACAAACAACATAAGGTCAAAAAACCTACCAAAGCTAAACAAAAATGACCCAAGCTGATGTTTTGAAGTTTCCTCTTGATCTTAAGGCAATCAAGGAGTTGATACCGCATCGGTATCCATTTTTGTTGCTTGACCGAGTTCATAGTTGTGATGCTGTCTACATCAGTGCCAGCAAGAATGTTTCGGGCGGCGATTTCTTTTTGCAAGGGCATTTTCCTAGCCAAGCGATTATGCCAGGGGTGCTAATCATTGAGGGGTTGGCACAAACCGCAGGGGTATTGGGGCGTTTACGCATCTCTCCTGCTGCGTCTCTATGTTTACTTACCAGTGTCAATAAGGCACGCTTTCGCCAACAGGTTATCCCAGGCGATGTCCTTTTCTACCATGTGCGTTTACAGAAGCAGCGTGCACCTTTTTTTTGGTTTACAGGCGAGGCTAAAGTCAACGATGCCTGTGTCGCAAGTGCCGAGTTCTCGGCGCAAATGTAGTTAGCTGAACGATACTAATGGGGAGGTCATAATTATCAGCATGAACGCGGGTAAACCCCAAAAACTAACGCTAACTGTCCCTGCTAAAACCATGCTTGCTGGTGAATATGACATTCTTACTAGTGGTGGGGAAGCGATCGCTCTAGCTCTCAACACCTACCTGCGGGTAATCATAACGCTTGGGCCGCAAGCTAACGAGCAACAAATAACAGTTTTGTCTGATTATTGGGGGGAAGGGCGTATAATAACTCCTGCCAGCACTGACGATGATTTGCTCACCATCCTGATCAAGGACTTTATCTTACCCCTACGTAAGGTTACGGCAGTAGAAATTTCTTCACAATACTTGCCAAGCTATGGTTTCGGATCTTCATCAGCATTGATCCTTGCCCTTCAAACTGCAGGCATATGTATCTCCAACTCTAGTGCCCAACAAAACTACGGTCGCGATAGTCTTACGGACGTAGACGCAACTAAACTCCTACAGCAAGCACGCAGCACCCAACTGCGCTTTCAAAGCCAAGCATCTGGTTATGACCTCACAACACAGTGGCATGGTGGGCTGCTCAAGCTACAAGCTGAACCAACAGGACAGCTGAACACACAAGCGTTACCTGTGCCGCAGGATCTCGATGAAATTTTACATATCTATGTCGGTGGGAAAGGGGCATCAACCCCAGAGACCATGGTTACCACTTGCGACTGGCTTACCGCGAACGACCTCCATGCCATGATTCGCAAGCATAGTCGCAGGCTGTGCGCCTGTTTCATAGATATTTGCAAGCAACAAGATACTACCCTATCAGCATTAATCGCAGCAGTAGCGGCATGGCGGCAGGTATTTGCATTCTCGCCTTGCTTTCCAACTCACATTGCCACGCAGTTAGCTCATCTTCATGGTTGCGACCAGACTTGGACATTTAAGACTAGCGGTGCGGGCGGTGAGGATGCCCTCTTGCTTATCGGTCAACGGCAGGCAGTGCAAGTAGCAGATCAAAGCTTACGTGCAAACGGATGGCATGCAATTCCTTACCAGCCTGATAACAAAGGACTAACCGTTGAATGGTCAAGCAACCTTCCATGAACTTTGAGAAGTGGCACGCAGCTCGCAATGACTTCATCATTGTTGCCCTACCTGCTGCCAATCTGCACGCCATGATCAAGCAGGTGCTCCGCACTTTTGTGGCGATGTGTGGGCGTGATGGACGCGGTGTCGGTGCTGATGGCGTTATCGTTTGCTGCGAGTATCAGCAGCGGCTAATGATTTGGATCATCAATGCTGATGGTTCATTTGCTAGCAATTGCGGCAATGGTTTGCGTTGTGCGGCGAAATATTTTTTTGCTCGCCATGTTGACCAAACACAAGTGTTGATTGGAGTTGGGA
>JAPPIL010000172.1 GCA_028877195.1 Pseudomonadota bacterium | reverse complement strand
CCGCTGCGCTTCTCCTTGCAACCCCATTCATAACCTTCTCCTAAATTGCTTACTGTGCATCTTTAAAAAACCAAAACACCGACCAAGCGAGAATCGTTACTACCGCCGCTACTGCGACACTTATCATCCTGTAAGGCAGATCTTTTTTGGTTTGCTTGGTCATACTCCCTTCCTGTTATCACCCTTCCATGATGGAAAGCAGTTAGCCTTTTCAGCTTGCTCTTGTTTGTATTGCATGAACGCTTTGGTTTCGGCAAAGAACTCTCGCCACCCCATCCATAACGCAGTCGCTCCAACTAATATGATGACCAGCGAAAGCTTGCGAAACGGCTCGCTCATCACCCATGCGACTATTTTCTTCTTTAGTTGCACAGCCTCTCCCATCATAAGCGGTTAGCAGCGACCGAAGCCGCCGCCACACCCCCTAACATCTCATCTTTTCGGCTCGTTGTATGGACGAGTTGCTGTAGAATGACTTCTTGAAAGGAATGAGATGCTGCCCATTATCTTGTGTATGACAACCATTCTACTACAACCTAATGTTCCATACATAAGACTCATCGGGATATGCTGGTGAGACTTTAGCTAGGCAATGAGATGCCGATGAGGACTGTGAATAACCAGCGGGCAATGGTGATTAGATGCAGTGGCTGTTAATTCTCTTTGGACTAATCACACCAGCTGCATACGGCACATGCACATTTTGGTATGGTGCGGGTAAGTGCTGTAAACCAAGCCCACCCGTTCCTGTTGCATGCTCAACCGTTTGCGCTAAAAACTTACAGAAGTTAAGGGCAAGGAATCCCAATATCAACAGACTTCCATGTCCGACTACTTGCTATAAACGCACCTGCACCCCATGCACATGCCCCACACCAACATCATCTACCACATCCGCCCCCTCTGCTATGCCATCGCCAAACCCGACCTGCACATGTTCAATAGACAGGTGTGGTCGCGATGCCTCGTGTTGGAATTAGGCATATCTTGCTGTAATCATTGACCATTCTTGTGTGTGGGGTTAAAATAAAATTGTTTCATTCCTCACCGCTTCATGATACCTAGCTGGAGTTATTGTTTGCCAAAGAAGAAAACTATGTCTCTAGCAGAATCTATAGCTCAACCAGTACCAAGACTGTGGCCTTGGAATAAAAAAACAAGCCCACAACAGACACACACGATAGAGGCAATGAAGAAAGTGGATGCTGCTTTTGAAAAATATTATGAATTAAAATCCAGACCTAACCCTCCTGTAAACGAAGTAAAAAAAGCGCTTCAAGAGATACGCGAGGCCCTCTCAGAGGTTGACAATCTCAAGAAATAATTCCCTCCAAAGCGAGATAGACCGACTAAAACACGCCCTAGATGACTGTCAAATGCTGCGAAAGCTTGAATATGAAGTCTTTAAAGATGACAGAAAGAGGATGTCGGCAGAAGCCGAGAGCAAAAACCGTAAGATAGAAGAACTCGCAGCTAAACTTGACCCAGCTAGGTGGGTTAAATGGGCAGGCATAGGAGCTATGGGGTTGCTAATCATAGAAGCAATCAGGCTAGTCCTAGAATACTTCGTTAAGTGCTGGTGGTAAGAGGTCAATAAACTACTGTTTATTGACCATGCCATTTTCAACTTTACCACGTCTGGTATCAGTGGCGTTGAGGGTGTCTAGTTTTTAGATGTTTTTTGAACGCTGTGCACCCTCTTGGCATAACTCACCATATTTTTAGCGATTCGATCTGGCATCAAAGGCTGCACCCCCTCCGTAGAAGCATCCTTACTGCCACTTTGATTTACCATCTCTCTATGTGCCAGTTGACGCAAACACCATAGTTTCAATACACAAGACATTAGCCCTCTTATGTGTTTCGGCTTTGCACCTTCTATATATGGGCTTATAGCGTTTTTTTTTAATTTTTCTGCCTTCCTCAACAACGGGTTTACGTATTTTTTAAGATCAGAGCTTGCTGGAATTTTAAGCACATCAAGACCTACGCTATTATAAAGAATCATCGTAACGCCTACCTTGTCGTTCCACTCAAGTTTTTCCCACAATTCAGTCATGCTAATCTGATTAGAGCGACACCGAAAAGGCTCTTTCTTTCCCGTTTCCATAGAATTCTCCAAATGGTTGATGCCACATTATATGCTTAAAACTTAAGTAAGTCAATCTGGCAAACTATTGAAAACAAAAGAATTCCTTGAATTTCTCGTGCTTATCGGTTTAGTATTAATTCAGTTATTCAGGATTTAAAAAAGAAAAAGCTCGCTACGTTTGGTCGCGGCAGCGAGCCACGAAAAGGATTTTCAGTATGAATAGTAGCAAGACTCCCCTTTTAAAACAACTGCTAGAAAACATAATCAACGGCATCACCAGCAGTCATACCCATGAGCATACACTAGCAGTCAACTCCTTCAGCGATCTTGATGACCACTACCCAGACAAGGCCGAACGTCTCCGAGATAATTCCAAAGATGATGCAAGCATAAAGAAAGAGGCTGAACTGATGCTCCAGGAATGTGCAGGAATGGAAAACAAGGGGTTGGCTAGGTCAGATGTAACTAGTTCCACTGACGGAACTAGTAACGCTACTTCTACAGGGAGAGATATAGATGTAACTAGTGTATCTTCTCCTCTTATATCAATAGATACAGAGAATGTTGTGAGCGGAACTAGTAACGCTAAAAACGTAACTAGTTACACTAGTGACACTAGTGACACCCCCCCTAGTAAAAGCGTCACTTCTCCAAAAGGAGTCTATAAATTAAGTAATGCAGGAAAGATTCCAGACGCTGAATTGTTTTATGACGAATTGCCATTCCTCTCGGTTTATGACAACGCTGTTTTGTCTGCTCCAGAGAAAATGGGTAAAACCGCTCTGCTTTATGTTTGGGTTAAGAAAGTGCTGCTTGCTAATCCACATAACTTTGTTTTCTTGGTGAGCGAGATACCCCGCCCAGCCCTTAAGCATCTATACGGCATGTTGCCACCAGATTTACACGCTCGTGTTGATATTGCTTCGGCACGGCGTTGCGATAAGGATACGCTGGCATCTATGCTATCCGTTTACCGCAACAACAACCCTAACATAAGGATGCTTTGGGTGATTGATACCCTTAAGCCTTTTGCTACTTCTTGGGGGATGGATACAAACAACAACAAGGACATGGGGGAGCTTTGCAACTTTCTCAAAGAGCAGTTAGGGTTGTTTTCTAAAGCTCAAGTCCCATGCACACAACTCACGCTGCACCACAAAGGCAAGCCAAATAATAAAGGTGAAGTCCCGAAGAAAGGTATGGGTGCGACTGCCATCTTTAGCCAGCACAGCACCGTGATCGATTTTCAGTCGGATAAGCAGGCTAACTTTATTCAAATCTCATGGGACAGTCAGACTGTTGATATGGGTAATATGGGATTTAAGTTCACTGAATCAGTCAGGGTGGGAACTAGGAGTGTGTGGTCAGACTATAAGATAGAAGAGGTTGGCGAGGATATTGAGGAACAGAAACAGTCGGTAGCTGAACTAGAGGAACTGTCTGACGCAGTGAACTTTGCCATCATGTGTGAGGACAAGGAAGTAGACTGCAATCTAAACCCAACCAACTACAAGGTTTGGCACGGTTGTAGGCAGACAGTAGTCGATAGGATATTCAAGGCGGCGAAAGAGGGGTGTTACTTTAAACAAAAAGGATACGGTGAATTCAAACTTGAACCAAACCAGTTCATCATCGGAGGTGATAGACGCACCCGTGTAAACAACTTTCGCAAAGATTTAGGCTTGCCTAAAGCCGAGTATACGATCGGTGAAGCAAATGGCAAGAACCGCATAATTAAAAAACTGGAGAAAACGGCATGAATCCAACCCTTGTTTTCCATTCCTGTTTCATCCCTGCTATGTTAAGATCACAGATGAAAACAAGGGGCTGCCTTCGGGTGGCTTTTTGTTTATGACCATCCGAGAGTTTTGCCGAGCTAACATCGGCACATTGCAATCACAAATGTTGGATAACCATGTTGATCGTCGCACACTTGTAAGAGCGATGGGAGCATCGGGCTTTTTTAATCTTGAGGAGTGTATGGAGATGCACACACCTAAACGAGGTGAACTCAAGAAGTGGGCATGGGATTGCCGCAGTTTCTTTGAATATGGTCAGCAGTATGGTTTCGGTGAACGTGAGTTGATGGGATTATTTTCTGCTCATGGTGTTCAGATGAAACGATAAAAAACACAGAGCAAAAGCCCACACCCGTACCCTCCCCGAATAGTCTGTAAGAATTGT
>JAPPIL010000182.1 GCA_028877195.1 Pseudomonadota bacterium | reverse complement strand
CACGAGAGGGGGAACGCCTCTCGTATAAAAAAATAGGCATTACTTATGCAACAAATCCTGTCCCACCCCCCATCCGCTTCTGCCCCTATCGTCTTATATGCTAGGAGGGCAATTCATCATGTAAATACGATACGAGTATCTCTTGGTCAACCTCATCAATGTTTACCGTTTGCGCGAGAATTTTTTTGCATGCATAGGCAGAGGTGGTTTCACTACGCACTACTCGGACAAAGATGGCAAAACTATCTGGTTGGTCAACACGTTGATAGTCTACTAACTGATGCTTGCGTTGCCAGTAGTCGGGCATAACGACATCTATCCGTAACAGACTGCCGCGCTCAAGGTTTGCTTCACTGATAAACTCAATGCCATGCGGACTGATGTGGGTGGTGTAGCCACTGACGGGCTTGTGCATCTTCAGACTGTATTGCCCTACTCGCACAGGCATGCGTTGATTGGAACGAGGATAAGAGTAAAGAAGCTTTTCATCAAAAGAGGGGGCTTTAAGTTTTGTCAAAACATCATCCTATTCTAAAAAAGATGAACCTAATTTTGATCGCAGTTTGCTTATCGCTTGCGTGTGAATTTGACTGACCCGTGATTCTGTAACATTAAGTATGCGACCAATCTCTTTAAGGTTCAACTGCTCATAGTAATAAAGCGACAGCACTAACTTCTGGCGTTCTGGTAAAGATTCAATGTTTTCCACCAGTGTTTGCTTAAGATACTTGTTTTTTAGATTGATGAATGGGTCGCTTGAACCTTTATCATTGCTGAAACGTGAGTCATCCCCCGATGTGCCTGACGTTGGCACTTCGTCCACTGATACCAACATCACCATTCGCACTTTGGTTATCATGCGATGATACTGCTCAAGCGACATGTCCATCTCTTTTGACACCTCGCCTTCACTAACCGAGCGACCGAGATGCTGTTCAAGTTTCATGTAAGACTTTTCGACTTTCTTTGCCTTATCCCGCACCGAGCGCGGCACCCAGTCCTGCGACCGTAGCTCATCGAGAATCGCTCCTCTAATTCTGAACTCGGCATAAGTGCGAAACTTGTTATCACGGGTAGGGTCATACTTGTCGATGGCATCCATCAAACCGATGATGCCTGAACTAATCAAATCATCTATCTCAATATTTGCAGGCAACTTGACCACTATCCGCTGGGCGATAAAGCGAATAAGCGGCGAGTAGTCCACAATCAACTGCTTGCGCATCTCGTTATTTATTTTATGAGTGTTAAGTTTGTAGCGTTTGACTAAAGCTAGCAAAATTTCCCCACCCTATTTGGTTAAACCAGACGACACCTGATCTAAATCTAACTTCGGCACTTCTCATAAAAAATTTACAGAATAATATTTGCCGTGTATTTTATGCTGTATAATCAAGCACTTGTTTGTTTAGAGGCAACATCTCAATCTTTAGTGTTTGCTTGATTTAAATATTGCTTAATTTTCGGTGCATGATGCTTGCCATATCTTCAACACCTGTCTGATGTTGTGCAGGCATGCTTGTTTGCCTCTGTATGGTTTTTTGCGCTTCTAGATTTTTTTGGTTAAGCAGTAAGTTATCGCCATCGCTGTCGCCCAGCTGCGCTAGGGCAGGATTGGTAGGGCATGGACTGTCAGATAGCAGGGCTAGACCGTTGGCATCACTGCTGAATAACATCGTTTGCCCGTAGACTTCGACGAGCAGAAGTTTCTGTTTAGCGGTAATTTTTAAGCGCCAAATAATTTTCATTGGGCAGGTTGGTTGCGAATCGATGGTAGTTCTATCTCTGACCATCCAACGCATGCCGACCAGCAAAAACAACAGCATTGCCATTGCGGTTGCGAGAGCGATACCGACATGCCTTACCATTTCTGCGAAGCCAGCATGTTTCACATTGGTGTTGCTGTTGTTGAGCTTGGTGCTGGCGAGTATTTCTTCAAGCTTGCGATGGTCGAGGCTGATAAAAATATGCTTACCAGATATTTCCGCATGTGTAGCTTGTTGGACTAGCTGTCCTTGTTCGCTGACATACATGCGCAACACTAGTGTAGTTGGGTTTGGTTGCATAGGCACAATTTTCAAGACATAAGGGCTACTGATGTCTTCGATGAGCTTGCTGCCTGCGGCCGTCGTGGTCGAGGGCAGTTTAAATTCCACATAGCTGTCTTGTGCTTGTATCTCTACGGTTTTCCAATGTGGGGCACGATCCAAATCAAGCGTTAGCAAAGTTCTATTGCCAAGAGATTTGGCGCTCACCTGTTCGAGACTAAGCGCTTGTGCTTTTTTGCTTATTCCCGCGCCCAGTCCACTGATCAATAGCAATACGAATAAGTAGCGCATCTTTGCCCCTGTTTTTAATCCTTGTTCATTGACATTCAAGATGTGTGCCAAAGAATTTGTTTGATAATTAACCGCTGCCAATTAGAGTGAGAGGGGGGCTTCGTAAGTGAAATTACCAACTAATCTCTACCAGACGATAGGGATTGAATTTTGACTGCGAAGGACAAAGTTTTGACTATCTAGTGGGCAACTATAGCTGACGAGCAATTGTTTAAGTTAGGCTCTGTGTGTGTTTGCCTGTCAACTACGAGTTTGCTAATGGCATCGATTACTACGAATATTTGGAGGCCATGTGTCTAGACTAAAAGGTTTTCAGGATTTGATGCCTGCGGTGATGGAGGTGCGTTGGCGGATTATTGAGGTTGTGGTGCAGATGGGGAAGCGGTCGGGGTTCAAGTTGATGGATACGCCGACGCTTGAGTATTACCGCACGTTGGTGGGTGATAATGATTTGGGTGAGACGATTAAGCAAGTGTATCGTTTCACGGATGGTGGAGGTCGTGATGTTGGGTTGCGATTTGATCTAACTGTGCCGTTTGCACGGTTTGTCGCTGAACATCAGCATGAGCTTATCTTTCCTTTTAAGCGCATTCAGTTTGGCGATGTGTTTCGTGGTGAGAAACCACAAATGGAACGGGGGCGGTTTCGGCAATTTTGTCAGTGTGATTTTGATATCGTTGGTGTGGATGGCGGCAGTGCTGATGCGGAGGTAGTGGCACTGGCCTATACTAGTTTGCAGGCTTTGGGGGCAGGTGAGTTTACCATTGCGCTCAATGATCGTCAGATAACGTTGGCTTTGGTTAGGAGGTTGATGCCAAAGTTAGATGCTGTGGCGATGGACAAGGTATTGATTGCTATTGATAAGTTGGCAAAGGTTGGGCGAGAGAGGGTTTTAGCAAGCATTGTTACGATTACAAATGCACAAGTCGCAGCGGTTGAAGAGCTGTTGGCGTTATTGACACTTGGCGACCAGCTACCTTTATCGGAGTATAGCCAAGCGGGAGTTCAGGAACGTTGGCAACGACTGGTGTCTACACGTGCGGAGATATTAGCGATGAGTGGTGGTCAACCGCATGAAGTGGTGATTGATTTAGCTATTGTGCGGGGGTTGGGCTATTACACTGGCATTGTCTTTGAGACGGAACTTCGTGCTGCAGCTGAACTTGGCTCGGTATGTTCAGGTGGGAGGTATGCTGATTTAGTCAGTCGTTTTGCTAACAAGCCGTGTGCTGGGGTTGGTGGCTCAATCGGGGTAGATCGGTTAGCGATGCACCTTGCTGCACAGTCAGCTTCGCCACCGACGACGCTAATGCTCGCGGTAGTTGCAACAACAGCACGGGAGTATGCTTATCAGGTAGCAAGGGATTTGCGCAGTAATGGCATAGCTATTGATGTGGACGTTTCAGGCAAGGGTTTGAAACAACAGCTGCGTTATGCTCATCGGCAAGGTTATCGCAAAGTATTGATCGTTGGCAGTAAGGAAGCCGATACTGCAACCGTAACAGTTCGCGACATGGAGACAGGCACGGAACAGGTGTTAGACCTTCAGGAGCTAGGGGGTATATTGGCATTGTTGCATAAGTAATGCCTATTTTTGTTTGTATGCGGAGAGAGTTAGTCGCTCTACTAGCGACAGACTCTGCGCTCATTCGGAAAGACCAAGTGAACTTGGTCTTTGCCTCATTTCACTTGAGTTCCCCCTCTCGTGCTCTCCCCCTCTTGTTCACAAACATATGCTGGTTTGAGTCAGAACAAACTTTTTACCATTCGTATGACTCATGGCAAAATAGTTTTTCTGACTCTGATCAATACCAGCACTTGGTTATCACGCCTATCGGCGACAGTGTTCTCTACTCAAACATGAGTGCCTTTTGGCATTCATGTTTGAGATAGATGATGGACAAAGCAAGGGTGTGTGTTAGCGCAAGCGATAGTGTA
>JAPPIL010000134.1 GCA_028877195.1 Pseudomonadota bacterium | reverse complement strand
GGAAGGGAACGTTCCTCCGCATAATAAAAGGAGAGATGTTAGTTATGCAACAAAGCCCCGATCCCTGTGCATGCAAACAAATCACAGCGATGAACGGAGCTAACAACTGAACTGTAAAATGAGGAAGGTCAAACGCTTATTTAAGATGCTTCGGTTTGAGTTTTTTTCTTTCCCTTTGCCCTATCACCAATGTTCTCGTATATGTCAGATGCGAATGCGCGAATTTCCGCCATATTTTCTTTAGCCTCGTTGAAAATATCTTCTTTGATGAATTTGTGTAGTGCGGCATTGTCGAGAACCTGCGTTTTGAACAAGGCACTAGCAACGATGACGACAGTAAGTTGCAGCAACACAGGCAGTCCCAAAACTCCGAACAAAGCCATTGAAAAAATAGATACGGCTGCGGACTTGCCAAATGCGACTTTGTCGAACTCCATGCTCTTTTTCTTGTAGGCGTAGCATGCGGTTGCGATGATGAAAATTCCCATGACTGGGTTGGCTGAAATTATCGCGATGATGCTCATACTGCCCAAAATTTCCGCCAGCTTTTTTTGATCTTTCTTCTTTAGGGCGAAGACCACAGCGACCGCACCTAATGCCACCGAGAGAATTTCAAATGCATCAAAGGAACACAGGTCGTATAAATATTTCCTATCAACACCTGGAATCCAATCTAACTTGCCGATCCACGCTTCAAAGTTTTCTTTGGAGACAGTGGTGAATGGCAGCCCTTTGACGGTGGTAACATCTTTCCACAATGCCGATACATATCCTAAAACTTCTTGTTGAAAAGAATCATCGTGCGAAGCATCTTTCACCCTAGTCCAAGCATTGAAGATGTCGTGCCCGCCATCAAAAAGACGGTGATCACCACCACCGATATGGGTTTTGAGGTATTCAGCGTCCAACGCTTTGTCATATATCGTGGCTGTCGATTCGGTTAGTTTTCCCAACCACTTCAGCAAGTTGTCTTGTGCGAGAAAGGCAAAAAGTTCTCCCGACAACCCTGTGGCGTTTGTAGAAAATTTATTGATAGCCTCTTTGCACTCCTTTAGTGCTATTTGTTTAAACTGCGGCATCTAGGTCTCTTAAACAGGCTGGATAATGCGCCCCCTTTTTAGGGTGGCAACACCAACCAAGAACTTTGCGGAAATCGTCGTCGTGCATTATTTGTCCACCTTAGGTAGAGTTTAGCGTTGACTACGCATCGGCTTGTAATATGCACTTCATTAGCGCCCGCATGACCTCCCCCCATTTTATGGTTCAGCTTGTGGTTCACCAACTTCTGTGTCAAAAGGTAAGCTCCGCAAGCACGGCGGCAAGTTGCGTTTGGGAGAATTTTTTCACCGCTCTTACCGCAACACTCGCGGGGTCGGTATGGCGAGCAACCATTAGACTTATTCTGGCGACGCGTTTAGCAGACATTGCCAAAGCATTGACCTTGATATAATCGCCGTCAACCCGTGCATGGCAACCAAACGGTAGCGCACAGTTACCACCCAAAGCCTTGACAATCGCGCGTTCGATTTCAACACATTGTCTAGTCGTTGGGCAGTCAAGTTTAGCGAGTGCCTCACTCCAATCAGAAGCACCCGCACGTATTTGCACGGCGATAACACCTTGCCCACAGCTCGGCACAAACCAATCATAATCAAAAATATGGCAATGCTCCTCCCGCAGTTGTAAGCGTTGCAGTGCCGCCCGCGCCGACACCAGCGCATCATACTTGCCTGCATGCAATGCCTTAAGTCTCGTATCAACATTGCCACGCACCTGCTCAACGGTTAACGTCGGATTAGCATGTTGGAGCAAAAACTTGCGGCGCAAGCTACCCGTTGCGATACGCAGTGGTGGCAAAGCGGCGACGGTGGCCTTGTTCAAGCGCGGCGGCAAACCCTGCGGCGCACGCAATATCAACACATCTTCAGCTGTGTGGCGCGGCAAGAAGCAAGCATAGACAAGTCCTGCTGTCGCCTGCACAGGCATGTCCTTCAAACTATGCACCGCAATATCAGCTTCGTCGTTGAGCAGGGCATTTTCAATTGTGCGCACGAACAACCCCTTGCCACCAAAATCATGTAGGGGCACATCCCGCAAGCGATCACCTGCTGATGTCAGCGGCACAATCCTGCTGACCAACCCACAAGCAGCACGCAATCGTCGTTGCACTAACTCGGCCTGCCGTAAAGCCAGCGGACTTTTGCGACTGGCGATCCGCAGTGTTTTCATCTCGCTAGTCAATCTGATTTAGAGACAAGTTTACGCAGCAAGGCCAAGATATGATGACGCTGCTCGGATTTAAGCTGCAAGCCAACACTACCAACGATCTTGTCAACAATCGTATCTGTCAGGTGCGTGATGCCCTGCCGCTGCTCTAGAGTAAGGGAATCGTAGTTTGCTTTAGCTAAAGTGATTGCAGTTTGCTTATGTGCCAGCTGTTGGAGAAAATCCTTGAACTTTGCCACTACTGCTCCCATCTCGCGTGCCTCAAGACTACGATGAATGGCTGCCACCCCCTGCTCAACATACTGCTGTGCTTGTGTGATTGAACTCTGGCGGCTGGCGGTATTTTGGGCGGTTATCTGTTTCAAATCATCAAGGTCAAATAGATACAAGTCCTCAATCCCCTGACAACTTGGGTCGATATTGCGAGGCAAAGAGATGTCAATCAACGCCAATGCTCGCCCCTTGCGTGATGGCAAACATTTTTCCACCTGCGCACGGGTGATGATAATATGGTCAGCCGTAGTAGCAGTTAAAACCACGTCAGCAGCCGTGATAATATCAGGCAATGATGTCAACGCATGTGCCTGTCCGCAACCTATTTCAGCACAAAGCGCTTCCGCACGAGCAAGATTGCGGTTAGCGATCGCCAAGCTGTTCACTCCCCGTTTACAGGCATAGCGCGCTGCAATCGTTGCCATTTCACCTGCACCAACGATAAGTATATTGACCCGCTTGGGGTTGGCAAAGATTTTATCACACAACCCTATTGCCGCATGACTGATCGACACAACCTTGCTGCCGATTTCAGTGTGCGTGCGGATTTTTTTGGAAACCGACAGAGAGGTGCGTAAAATTTCCTGCATCACTACTCCCGATGTGCCGTCGTTTGCTGCACGAGCAAAGGCTTCCTTCACCTGTTTGACGATCTGGGTCTCGCCGATAATCAACGAGTCAATACCCGATATGACTGACAAAATATGCTTCAGAGCATCATCTTCGGTATGTAGGTAAAGCTTTGCTCGGATTTGCTCATGCTGCTGGTGGGCGGCGCAAAATAAGTCAGGCAGCTTCTCAAGGTCTTGACTGGCAATTGTGCCATACAGTTCAAAGCGATTACAGGTGGAAAGCACTACCAGCTCTTGCACATGTTGGCGAATGGTGGCAATGCTGGTGGTATTGGTTGCCTTGAGCAGCTCTTCGCGCAACGAGAGGTTGGCGTTCCTATAGCTGATGCCGATACAAAATATCGTAGTGGTCGCCATCGTTAGTTCCAAGTCTTGAAAAACAGTAAGCCGTAGAATGATGCTGACAGAAGCAGGAAACCACCAAGACTCATCACTGCTACCCCTCGTAGCGACATGTTCAGCAGGTGGCGACTAACGAGAATCGCCGCATACCAAGCCCAGACGGAGGTTGCCCAAATTATTTTTAGTTGCAGACTTTGTTGCCAACTCTGCATACTGATGAAACCAGTCGCTAGACTTATCGTCAACAGCACAAAACCAAGCCCAAGGCATGTTTGCATAACCTTGCCCAACGTTTCAAGAGCACTGGTCTCGACCCCAAACCACTTGATAATTTTTTTCTTTAGCACATGATGTTGCCAAAGATAGAGCAAGGACAAGGCACAAGCACAACAGGCAAAGGCTTGCCCACTGATCGCTAACAACACATGCATGCTCGTTGCGGTCGGGATAGTTTTAGGGATAAAGTAAAGAATTTGAAACAAAATGATGCCTGACAAGACAGGCGCAAGAAACGAAATAACCGCCTTCATCTTGAAGAAGTAAATCGCTAACAGACCAAGCCAAGCGATAGCGGTGATGAGAAGTTGAGTGCGTTCTGCGCCGAGCAGCAGGACACCGCTGGTTACGGTCAATGTGCCGATGCAATATGCGTAAAGCGCCAGTTGTAGATAAAGCCTGCTACGACCAAGACGTTTGAAACTAAACAAGGACAAGGTAGATGCGAGCACAAACAACAGCAGTCCCGCCATCGGTAGAGCGATTCCCAAACTCACAACAATCCTATTCGTTGTTCTTCATGCAATTCTAGCAAAGAGTGGAGAGG
>JAPPIL010000008.1 GCA_028877195.1 Pseudomonadota bacterium | reverse complement strand
ACCCCTCTCCCTATGATCCCGCCGGCCGCCCCGCCGCCCCCCCCCCCCCCCCCCCCCCCCCCCCATACTAAAAACTAGGCTGGATGCCATGACAGCTGTTTGCCGCCAAGAATATGAGCATGCAGGTAATCAACCGTTTGCTGACCATCTTTACCAACGTTGAAAACCACCCGATAACCAGCATCGCCCGTCAATTGTTTAGCAATCTTTGCGACCGCATGCATATACTGACCGACTGCACCTGTGTTCACCTCATCAAGGTCGGCAAATGAACGGCACTTGTGTTTGGGAATAACTAAAACATGGACAGGTGCTTGTGGGTTGATGTCCTTGAACGCCAAGACGACATCATCTTCGTAAACTATATCGGCAGGTAATTGCTTGTTGATGATTTTATCAAAGACTGTCGCGCTCATACTCTACGACTATCGCACTTGTCGCCGCAATTCAACGCCTGAATCACGAAGCCTTGAATCTCTCGTCTTGGGTAATGGTTTGCACCGCACTTCCATGCTGCTTGTTGTTTGAATCTGGGCTATCTACCATCCCAGCCTGCTCAAGAAACCCCAACACCGTATGGCGAGGTCTACGCACTTTGAACCGACCGAGCACAAAGCTACAATCATACAACATACGTTCAGCACTTGGATAACGCTTGTTCTGAAAAAAACTTAACGCACGGGTCAACATCTGAATCAACATGCTCTTCATCGCATGGTCGGCACAAACGATGTTTTGTGCAAAGAAACTTGGTGAAAGATTGCTCATCTCCTTCAACACCAAATGCCGATCCTTGCTCGCTGGCACAGCACGAGTGCCAACCACCAATTCATAAAGCAATAACCCAACACAGTAAGTATCAGAACCACGAGTAATGCCAGTATTATTGATATGTTCAGGCGAATAATAGCCTGGCGTGCCGACCAAATAGTTTTTGTGGTCATTAATCTCACTTGATAAACCAAAGTCCGTAAGCACAACTCTACCCGTGCGTTCAACGAGAAAATTACCAGCGGAAAGGTCAGAATGCACCTTATCACGCAAATGTAAATGATCAAGACCCTGTAAAATCTGATAAATAACCGATAATGCCACCACTGGTGGTATCCGCCGACGGTTGCGCTTGATAAACTGCGACCCCGACCAGCCATCGATAAACTCGGTTGCGATATAACAAAGCGGTTCTTTATGCATACACTCATGCCAGCGCACGATATTTTTATGCTTAAGCTCTGAATGAGTCATCATTTCACGATGGAAGATGCCGATAAATCTCTTATTACGATAAAAGCGATCGCTGATAACCTTCAACGCCACAATATTCTGATTCTGTAAATGCACTGCCTTAAACACTCGCCCTAACCCACCTGAACCGAGTTCAGATAAAATACGGTAGTTGCCATAAACTGTTCCTGTTTTTAAAACTCTCGCCACTTCACACCAAGAGTAGTTGTTATTCTGTCGGCAGTTAATTGGTTAAGTTTAAAATTTTTACGAGGTTAGCATGACTTGGATGCTTGAACGTCAGCGGCAACTTTATCTAACGGGTGCTTGCTATATTTGGCACGCAATGAATTGAGCTGTTTGAAGCCATTCTCATAGTCGGCAATAAATTCCGCCGCAAACTTGCCTTGTTTGATATGTTGCCAAACGGACAGCATCCTCCCTTTCAGGTCTGACGGCAAAATTTTCTCATTGGCAAGATAACCACCGTATTCGGCCGTGTTGGAAATCTTTTGATGGAAATTATCAAACCCCCCACCTGCGACCAGTAAATCACAGACAAGTTTGGCTTCGGTCAAACACTCAAAGTAGGCAAGTTGCGGCGATACACCTGACTCGACCAAGACATCAAAGCTGGTCTTGATCAGTTGACCGATCGGCCCGCACAAAACCGTTTGCTCACTAAAAAGATCGCATTCAGTCTCTTCCTGAAAACTAGTAATATATGTGCCTTGCGCCGTGCAGCCGATTGCATCCGCATAAGCAAGCGCCAAATCCCTTGCCCTACCTGTGCAGTCTTGCGCAACGGCGATATACGACGGTAGTCCCACCTTTGACAGATAGTTGGCTCGCAGTGTCTCGCCCGTGCCTTTTGGGGAGACCATAAACACATCGCCTGCAGTGGTTGGGTTGATCAACTTATAGTGAATAGCAAACCCATGCGCAAAACCAATTGCCTTGCGTTCAAGGTTAGTGGTTGTCAGAATCGCACTGCGATAGATGTCGCCCATGACTTCATCGGGGACAAGTAGCATCAACACTTCGCAACTTGCCACTACTTCCGAGATGCTCTGTGGTTTGAAATTATCCTGCTTTGCAAGTTGAGCGCTCTTGCCATCTAACCGCACGCCGATATGCACATCAATGCCACTATCACGCAAGTTTAACGCTTGTGCTCGACCTTGATTGCCATAACCAATCACAGCTACGGGGGAATGGAGTGCTCGGAACGTTCCCGACTTGTTTGCTTGTTTAGTCAACAAAACCCTTAATCTCTGCCCAAGTGGTGGCAACCTTATTGTTTGCTTCGACGGCATAGCCTTCTAAATCTAAATCGCTTAATTTTACAGGCACTGCTGTTCCATAAGCGGTTAGCACCTCATTTTCACCGAATTTTTCCTGCCCCGCATACATCGCTACTAAACGCTTGGTCTTGGCGCTGAAGATCGGTGAACCGATAATTGCGGGTGTCGCGGCAATCAGGCATGAATTGAAACCAAAACCCTGCTTGGCATCGTATAGACCTGCGGTGCAGGTGCGCTTACCGAGAGGATAGTTTTTGGCATTTAAAGCGTTAGCTTGATTCACAAGGTATGAATACATCTCCAAGTTTGTGCCAGCCGCGGGGTAGGAACTGGTGGCAATCGGCTCATATTCGCTCATATCAAGCCCTTCAATCTCCAATACCGTTAAATCATAAAAGCTTCTTTCAGGATGGGGGATATGCTTGCGCTCGGTAATGTCAAAGATTTCTTCTTGAATCATGCCGTTGCGCCCAACTAACGAGTTGACCGTTTGGTCAAGGAATAATTCCTTCTGCCATATAATCAAAGCTCGTGCCCCAAGAAACAAGTCATGCTTGCCAGATTTACCAAGATAGACAAGCTGCATGACCCGCCAAAAATCACCCCATTCCATCAGCAAATAGTTAACCGAATAGGTGTAATCCTTTTCGCCGCGATGAGGCTTTATTATCTCCCAATCATTATCTATGTTGGCATTGATCTGCTCTGTCTCACCAGTCATGACGGCAACAGCGGTGGGTTCAACTGTCTCGGCAGTGATATTGAGTGTCGGTTCAGACGCTTGTGCTGGCACACCGTTTAGCATCCATACCGCCATTGCTATTGCCATCGGCTTCTTAAAGTCGGCGTGCTTGGCAACAAAGTTCCGCAAGCGTTGAGTGATACGCTTACTGACACGAGTCTCTGTCAATGCTGGCGACCTCGCAAATGCTTGAGTGTTAGTTGCTTGCATGATCGCTGCGTTCAGGCATGATAGCACCACTAGTTGCAAAACCTGCGTAAAGAAACGTTTTTTAAAGCAAAATTTCATAAGCGACCTACCGATAGCAATTAAAATTATTAAGACAGGCTGGCTGTTTAGCTAAATTATTCTAAAAACAAAACAAATTTTAATAAATGTTTAGCATTTTCTCATACTTGATGACTTCAATGCCCACTTGGGCAAACAGTGGCAAGGAACTCTCATCACGATAGGTGGTATTGAAGTGAACTTTGCGCACCGAGCCGAGATTTATCAGCCGTTTGGCGCAGTAAGGGCAGGGTAGGTGGGTAACGTAGACGTATTTTGGGGTAGTGCGGGGGGTATCGCAATGGATAGCGGCGTTCTCTTCGGAGTGGAGGCAACCACAATTGCCTGCTTCGTCGCGATCACAGCCGTTAGGTAGTCCGTGGGCGTTGCCGTTATAGCCGATAGCAAAAATTTTACAGTGGTCGGTTGAGCTGATCACCGTCCCAACTTGGAGGCGTTTACAAGTTGAACGACGAGCGAGGTGGTGTGCCATCGTCAAAAAAATTTCTTCAAAACTTGGACGCATATTGTTTTTTGTTTGCGAGATAGCGACTAACGCTCTCTCGTGCTCTCATTCCTTTTGTTCACAAACATATGCTGGTTTGGATCAGAACAAACCTTTTACCATTCGTATGACTCATGGCAAAATAGTTTTTCTGATTCTGATAAATACCAGCACTTGGTTATCACGCCTATCGGCGACAGTTGGATAGTCGTAAGACAGATGTTGGTCTCATCAGAGTCGGAAAAAAATATTTATGAGACGAACTCAATCGAAATGAGGCAAA
>JAPPIL010000232.1 GCA_028877195.1 Pseudomonadota bacterium | reverse complement strand
AAAACTCATTACTCCATGCAAACATTTGTTAAGCGAAATGGCGACACGCCCTAGTTTTATCGTAAAGTCCGAGAGTCATGCCATTTTCAGCCATGCACTTGCACGGCAGTCATCCGCATGAGTTGGGATAACCATTATGGGGTTCATGGGTTTTCACGGGCATAGGAGAAGGAGAGCAGTCTTTGTGCTTCCCTACTCACCTTTAAATCAAGGTGCTTCGCCAACAGTGGCAGTAGAGTTGCAAGGCTCTTCTTGGTTTGTAGCACGTCGCGGAAATTATCTTTAGTGAAGATACTTTGGTGAACACGTCCTAGTTCACGCTTGTTAGCACCCCAAAAATGCTCGTCAAAGAAAACCAGCAGAATAATGCTAGCCAATCCTACTGTTTGAGCACCTATGGAGGCAAGGTGGCCTGTCTCTATGAAGGCATTGATGATTAACGGGGTCAGAAAAGCCATAGCCAAGATGCCTGCTTCCCACTGCCCAAACCATTTACTAATTTCGGGGTGAACATTTGTGAATATCACTGGACGGTTGTATTTTGTTACCAATGCTTGACGGCATAAGCTCTTAATTGTTTTAGCGTCATAACTAGGAAGCATAGGGCAGATCAGAAGATTGTAAGCTCGGTCGGCTGTGTCAGTGTTATCAGTAGGATACAAGCCAAGCAGATAATTCTTGTCTTGAATGGAGTTTACTTGGCTTGATGGTGCAACCGCACAACCTATTGAAATAAAACAAACTGCTACTATCAACCATGATATTTGCGCCGCTTTCATTATAAATCTCTTAAAATTAATAACATTTGCATACAACTAGCATGGTTAGGTCAGTTTGTATAGGCTGGAAGGGCTTGCGTTTGTATCTGTAGCCTATCCCTAATTACAGCTGACATGGGGAACAGGTGCAACCGCAAGAGCAGCGCAGCTTATCGCTTGCCTGTATTGGCACAGTTGGTGTCGATGCTAAAGTTTTAAGAACATGTTTTGCTGCTGCCAACTATCGATTGAGTGTAGAAAAATTTTGCAGTTTTAATTCAAAGTCCTTGCAGGGTAAGGACTTTGTTTTATTTGCGGCCGAGGGGTGTGATGCCGATATGGTCGCGGTAGCGGCAACTAGTGATGCTTGGTTGATCATTGTCGGTGAACAAATCGAGCTTGAAGCACTGTTAACCCTTATTCAACAGGGGGTTGCGGACGTATTGCCCTCCGACTCTAGCACCGAGGCGATAGCCACCTATCTGTTATCTTTGTTGGCAAGCAAGGTTAATCCAGCCAATCTCTATCGTGCCGCGATCGGTGAGACGATGCAGGGTGTGGTGTCGGAGATCGAGAGTGCGTTGCAGTCCGAGATACGTGCCATTCATCTGCATGGCGAGACGGGCACAGGTAAAGAGGTAGCAGCGCAAGCATTGGCACATTTGGTTCGCCCAAATAAACTAGTGAGCATTAACTGTGCGGCAATTCAAGTATCGCTGCAAGCCAGCCTGTTGTTTGGGCATCGTCGGGGGGCTTTCACCGATGCCACCGAAGATAGGGCGGGCTTGATTGCGCAAGCGGATGGTGGTTGGTTGTTTCTTGATGAGCTGGCTTGTCTGCATGCGGATGTGCAGGCGGCGCTGTTGCGCATATTGGAGAATGGCGAATATATGCGTGTTGGGGAGTCAAGACCGCGACATGTCGATGTAAAAATTCTATCGGCAACGAATAAGCCGATACCAGCCTGCGTTGAAGAGGGGCAGTTTAGGGGTGATTTGTGGCAACGTTTGCGTGAGATGGAAATCTATCTACCACCGTTGCGAGCACGACGAACAGCGGAAATAAAAGAGCTGATCGCTCATTTTCTTCAAGATGCACAAGGCACAGGTAGTTATCGCATGTCTAGTTCGGCGGCGGCGATATTATTAGGCTATGATTGGAGTGGTGGCAATGTGCGGGAGTTGCGCAACTGCTTGCGTTCTATGACTTCTAAAGATAGTGCAGGCATGTTAACCGTGCGCTCACTGCCGTCATGGTTGCTCAAGAACTTGCATCGTCGCAAGTATCAGCTCGACATTAGAGGTGCGCATATCTTTCAAGAGGGATATAGCGCTTCATTTGCGGTGCTGACGCAGATGCTGTTGCTTAAATGTATTGAGGAAAATTTTCAGCGCTATGGTCGTTCAAGTGTGCGACAATTGGCAAAACGATTGTCGCTTGCGCCCAACACACTGGCACGCAAACTAAACTCTTTAGTCGATAGCAACCAAGTCAGCCGCGCACAACTGAACACCTACGTGCGCATACAGGGCAATTGATATGCAGGCACGGCAGCTGTAGCAGTGCAGCACCGACTTATGCCTAAATATCATTGCTTTGCGCATGTTTTCCATTAGCATAGTAAGTATGAAATCATTTGCCTTTGCCTTTGCCTTTGCCTTGATGACAATGACACTGGCTTGCGCACCGCTGCAGCAAAAGACTACCCCCAAGCGGGAGGAGCAGAAGCGCAACCATGACAGCATGGGAAGCTTTATTTCGGAATGGCAGTTGCGGGCAAACGAAGAGTTGCGCTTGCCGTTGCCAGAGAGTTATCGCTACGACTTCTATGTCGATTGGGGTGATGGCACGGAGATCGCACATGTTGATGCGCACGACGACCCTGATGCTACGCATGTTTACCAGCAAACTGGCAAGTATACGGTTCGTATTTCAGGATTGCTTGAGGCATGGAGCTTTTGGCGGCTACCGCAGAGCAGCGATAATCTCTTGCGGGTCGTTGATCTTGGAGCGGTGGGTTGGAAAAGTTTCTTCGGCGCGTTTTCTATCTGTCGCAATCTTTCCCTCGTTAGAGGCGGGGATGTCGCCGACGTAGTGAACATGAGTTCGATGTTTGACGGTTCGCAAGCGGTGAAGGTCGTCGGCGATGATTGGGACACAGGTAATGTTGAGGACATGAGTTATATGTTTGCTGGTGCTCGTGTTGCCAACCCACAGGTGCAGAGCTGGGATACTCGCAGCGTTAAGGACATGAGTTATATGTTTGCGAATACGTATGAAGCTAATCCTGATGTTAGTGCGTGGAACACCAGCAACGTCGAAGACATGGGCGGGATGTTTTTTTACGCAGACAAGGCACAGCCAGATACCAGTGCTTGGAACACAGTCAGTGTTAAGAATATGGCAAACATGTTTATGCATGCAAAGCTCGCAAACCCTGATACGAGTTGTTGGCATACGACGGCGGTGGAAAATATGAGCAATATGTTTAACTCCGCGCCTGCTGCCCAACCCGATGTCAGTTGTTGGGATGTGCGCAACGTCAAGAGTATGGACTACATGTTTCGTCAGACTGGTGCGATGAAGCTTGAGGTGTCGGATTGGGATTTGCACAGCATCGGGAGCATGATCGGTATGTTTGCGGAGGCAGGTATGCCAGCCGACACTTATTCGGTGTTACTACAACGCCTTGCTGAAACCTCTGTGCAGGCGGATGTGCGGCTGGATGCTGGTGATTCCAAGTATCATCACCGCGCCAGCGCAGCACGTGAGACACTGCTTGCCAATGGTTGGTTGATCAATGACGCAGGTGTTGCAGGGGAGTAGTGTTTGTCTTATCATGTAGTTAGCTCTTACCCCGCATGACTTTTGGTAGGATGGTATGCAGACCACCCAACTAGTGATAATTCTCGCCCTCTATGCGCTTGGCGTTGGCTGCGATATGGGTAGCACGCCGCGCCGCAATACTTACGACACCGAGCCAGAACCGTTTACAGCCGCGGAGACAGTAGCTAGTGCCCACGTATCTAAGTGGCGAGTGGCGAAGGGTGAGATGATTACCTTGCCGATTGTTCCTGCTGTAGGCAATAATTTTAGTGTCGATTGGGGTGATGGGGAAGTCGAAACCTTCACTAATCAGCTTGCAACGCACACCTATGCGCAGCGCGGTGTTTACACCGTAAAGATTGCGGGTGTGGCACAGCGTTGGAGTTTCTTTGCCCTGCCAGACAGTCGTCAGCAGATATTGGCGGTGTCTGATTTTGGCGATTTAGGTTGGCAGCAATTAGACGGTGCATTTTGGCAAACCGATAATCTTACGCATGTTGCTGGTGGCGAGGTTGGTGCGGTTAGTTCAATGCGGTTAGCATTTGCGCAGGCAATTAACGCAGAGGTGGACATCGCTAATTGGGATACCAGCAATGTTGTAGATATGCGTGCAATGTTTGACACCGCGCTTGCAGCTAATCCTGATGTCAGCAATTGGGATACAGGGGCAGTAATCGATATGGCGGCGATGTTTACAGAGGCGCGGTCGGCGCAGCCAGATGTCAGTGCTTGGGATGTAAGTGCTGTTGAAGATATGCGGGCGATGTTTAGTTTTGCAATTATTGCCAACCC
>JAPPIL010000139.1 GCA_028877195.1 Pseudomonadota bacterium | reverse complement strand
GCTTGACGATCTTAAAGACGTGCGGCAAGCCAATCAACTTGAAGACACAATCAAAGCACATTGGTTCACACACCCTGCATTGCTGCCGTTAGCTGAGATGGAACTGATGGGTGATATATTGCGGACAAATTTTGCGCAACGTATCTTTGGTAAGGGCAGGCGAATGACCAATGCCACCAAGCGCAATCTTTGGATTATGTCGGATAGCAAGCTTATGGGGAGTATGAAGCCGAGTGAAAAACTTGATGTTATGAATGAGTTGCTCGCTGATTCAAATCGTAATCGTCAGCGTAAACTGTTCTCCTTATGGAAGATGAACAAAGACCACTTCCGTATCAAGGGGGCAAACATGAGCTTGCGCATGACCAACAGCGAGATGGTTGACATGTATAAGAAACTCGGAGTTATCAACCCCGAAGCAGATAGACTTCTTGGTGTTGGGTGGTGGCAAACCAAAAAGTATGGTGATGTCTTTGCTTATATGCGGGGCACTAAACAAGTAGATGATAAGATGCTAAAGAACGACAAGCAAATCGAGCTTTGGCGCAGGGTGCTAAAAACTATTACTCCCGAAAAAGGTAAGGTTATCCGTAAAATTGATAAAAGTGATGAGCTTTACAAAAGTGGTAAGCCATCTTTTGCAACAGTGGACATCGACAAGTTGAATGCTACGGAACTTAAACAAGCACTGTCCTTACATCAGCAACACATGCTCGACCTCGCAGGTATGGGGGATGAGATGGTGATGGATCTCAAGGCACGCACCCGTATGATGAACACATTGTTGAAGCAAAATCTCAGTAAGATCGCAGTTCGCAACCCCAGCAAGTTTACATTTAGCGATGGCACGACGAAGGCACTCGGCTATGACCTCAAAGAGGGGGTGATAGAGGCTGCCATTGAGAAGCACCTCAAGAACGTTGATGATGTAGCTAAAGATACAATCAGAGCTAGTCTCACCAAACGTTTGGCAGCTGAAGACGGGCTAGTGCAGTCGCTAGAACGTTCATTCAACAACTGGTTAGCAGACTACAATGTTTACCTGACCAAAGAGCTTGAACGACCGATGTCTATCCCCAAGCCTTGAGTTGGGGCAGGAGCGGCAATAGTGCCGCACCGATAACACCTGCGTCATCGCCGTGCTGGTGTTGAAAAACTTGCGCAGGCTTGGCAGGGCAGAAGAGTTGTCTTTGCATGTCATCAGCAAGGGTTTGGTAGATAGCTTGTTGAGTGCTAACTCCACCACCAAGCACAAAGTAGTGCGGGTCAAAGATATTAGCAAGGTCAGCGAGCAAACTGGCGAGGTTTTGGCGGAATTCATGTATAGTTGCCACAGCTGCAGGGTCGCACAAGTCTGCGAGTGCGAAGATGTCTTTTGCGGTTAACTGCTGTTGACCACCGCGGCGACGAAAACTTGCTTCTAGCGCACTGCCTGATAGATACTGCTCGGCACAACCTCTGCGCCCGCAGTAGCACATCCGTCCATCACGCTTAAAAACCGCATGCCCAACCTCAAAAGCAGAGTAGTCCTTGCCACGCCAAACCTTACCCTGACTGACCATACCCGCACCTAAACCAGTGCCTAAAATTAAACCGATACCGATCTGTTCCCGCATAGGTATGCTCTGCTCTTCGGTAAGACCTTGACCGATAAGACCATACGCTTCCGCAAGTGCGAAGCAATTAGCATCGTTATCAGCTACACATTTGATGGCAGGCATATTCAGTGCCGTGCGTATGTCAGCGCAAATGTCTTTAGCGATCAGCATTAGGGTGTTGCCATTCTGCATGCGCTGATTACGATCGACACTACCAGGAATTCCAACCCCGATACCTGCTAAGGCTTGCCCTTGTTTTACTTCGTTGATTAGTTTGGCGATCTTGCCTAGCGCTTGGCTGTAGCCAAGTCGCCGCTCGGTTGCCACCCGTGCACGGGCGATAATTTTGAAGGGATATAGGGTCTGTCGCTGCACCGCAACTAGTGCGCAACTGATCTTTGTGCCGCCGATGTCGATGCCGATCGTATAGTCAGTCATATTTACAAAATCTAAATTCCATCATCAGCGCCGCTGCCAATGGGAGACTACTCACCCCAACCGTAGTGCGGGCAGGGGCGGTTGTCGTAGCAAAAAATCTTTCCCAAGCTTGATTGATATTAGCAAACTTGTCCAAACATGTCGTATAAATTGTCGCTGCCAGCATGTCTTCCAACGTCAGACCAAAGTCAGGTAAACTCGCAGCAACAGCAGTCAGGATATGCTCACATTCCGCTTCAACCCCGCCGCCGATGAGCTTGCCATCCAACAATGCGATTTGTCCTGCTAGTTGGTAGGTCGAACCAATCCTAACCATTTGACTGTAGTTATAGAGGGGTTTCGGCAAATGTCTTGACTGTAAAATCTCTCTTTTGCAACCAGCGTTAGGCATGGTTTGTGCTCCGCTTATCAGTTTGAAATTATTAAACTAATTGCCACGATATGCTTTACACACAACTTTATGTGCTACTATAAGGCAACAATTATATCACAGCAGGAGAGCATGATGAAGATGAACAGCTTGAGCGGATTTTTATGCGTGGCATTAGCGCTTGCGGTTAGTTGTGGTCAAGTGCCACCAGCAGAAGTGAGCAGTGCTGCGGGTGTTACTAGCCGCATGGCAAAGTAAATATCGGCACTAATCAAGCGCATAGGCACACAAAGACAGGTCGATGTGCATGTGCGCAAGGCGCTGGAAACTTCATTGAACAAAGATAACAACTTGGATTTAATCCTGATCATAGACACAAGTAAGAGGCGAGCGCCTAAAACGCTGCGACACAGCACCGAGCATTTGGTAGACCAGCATTTAGTTGATTCTGGCTCACGGGTGCGAGCACAGGGTAGTGTCGCATACGAGCAAGCCGATGCATTGATCGATGAGATGGTGCAGGAATTGAGTGTCAAAGTTCCAGCTGAAGTAGAATATGATGACCTAATACCGATTCGCAACAAGCTTCTTGATTTCAAAAAAGACATGTATTGGTTATTTAGCGCCAAAAAGTAGTTTATTAGCAATTGCCACCAAAACGCCACTAGCCTGTTAGAACAGCAAGCTGGTGGCATTTTTGTTTATGCCGTTGCTTTAGCTTGCTAATATGGGGGAGGGGAGCAGTCCTGATATGAATAACAACAGGCTGTAATACCAATACCACAAGGGTTCATAACTATATGACTTTCAGTTATCAGCGCCGTCTCTTTTGTCCAGGCCCAACTCCGATGCCAACCGCCAACAGACATTTGCTCACAGTAAGTGATTATCATCGTCAAGATGAATTTGTTGCGACCTTTCAAGCTTGTCGTCAACACTTAGCAAGTTTGTGCCACAGCAAACACTACCCTGCCCTGCTTACCACCAGTGGCACAGGGGTGATGGAGGCAGCAGTAGTAAGTTTAACCAATCCGCACGACAAGGTGCTGGTCATCGCTGGCGGTAAGTTCGGACAACGTTTTCAAAAACTCGCCGACATCTATAATTGCGATACCACTATCTATAAACCACAACCACGTGAAGGTCTCGATCTAACAGCTTTAGAGACTATTCTCACGGGTCAAGACAAGTTTCACGCGCTATTTTTACAGGCAAATGAGACCTCAACGGGCATCCATTACCCGCTGGCGGCAGTCGCTGAACGAGTGCACAAGCATCAACCTGATTGTTTACTCGTCGTCGATGCCATCTCCAGCATCATCGCTCATGAAATACGCATCGATGGGTGGGGGTTGGATTGCGTCATCGGTGCGGCACATAAGGGGTTTGGTATGCCACCATCGTTATCGTATGCCTTCCTATCCGAGCGTGCCAAGCGCAAGAGTAGCACCCGTCCGCGTTTTTATCTTGATCTCCACGCCGAGCTACGACAACAGGAGAGTGGCAATTCCCGTTTTACACCTGCGATTAGCACGGTAATTGCCCTCAAAGCCGTGTTGGACGATTTGCACAACATCGGCACAACCACTCTCGTCAAGCGTCATGCCTTACTTGCTAAAGCTTGCCATGCTGCGATCAAGGCACTTGGTTTACAACTCTATGCTTTACGTCAACATAGTGCCGCCCTCACCAATATAATTTTACCGCCTCCACTCAAGGCGCAAGACTTCTGTGCCTATCTGCGTGCAACTTGCCAAGTTCAGTTTGCGGGCGGGCAAACCAGCGATGCCAGCACGCAAATTTTGCGTCTCTCGCATTTAGGTTATGTTGACCCGTTTGATTTGGTCGCAGCCATCACCGCATTAGAACTGGGCTTGAAACATTTCGGGGTTCGCTTTCAAGCTGGCGCAGGGGTCGCCGCTGCCGTTGCGGTTATCGTTGCTGGTGTGGATGCCTAACCAATCACCCATATCGAAACCTTCCAAACTTTTTGAAAAAAGTTTGATCAAAAACTTTTAGAAAGAGAAAC
>JAPPIL010000084.1 GCA_028877195.1 Pseudomonadota bacterium | reverse complement strand
AGGAACATGCCAAAAGGCATGTTCAGGAGGGGGAACTCAAGTGAAATGAGGCAAAGACCAAGCAAGCTTGGTCTTTGCGAATGAGCGCAGAGTCTGTTGCTCGTAGAGCGACTAACGCCTCTCGTATAAAAAAAATAGGTGTTGCTTACGGTGCTAGGTAAGCATTCGTCAAGTCGATGACTTGGCTTTGGAAGTCTGACCGCACACGAGAAAACGTCGTCGCATTGTGCGGGAAGTAAGCGATCAGCTGACCATCAACATCACCACCTTTGATCAACGAGAAACTCTTATGACCGTTACGTGGCACACTGATCAAAGACGGAATATCCCAGAAACCAGAACCATCAGGGGCAGGATAAATTTCCAACCAGTCGCTACCACCCTTCATCAGAGTGTCATCGCTATAGTAGTAGTAGTCAGCAAAAGGACTGATTGAAGTAATCTTGATTCGCAATGAACCAGCAGCAGTGCGAGCAAGCTTGGATAAATCTACTGCGGTAATCATCAAAGTTGAGTCATCATAGAGATGATTCATGCCAAGATAAGAAATAATCGCACCACGATAATCCTGTGTCTTTATCGCTCCACTCTCGTATTGAGCACGGGCAGCACGCACCTTCTCTGCATCTGCTAATATCGCAAGGAAGCGGTTCATACTGCCATGTTCGGTAAAGTATGGCAGTGCCATCCCCCCCAACAACTCCTGTTCCGCTACGCCATCATGGTCAGCATCAAATTGCACCGACGTGAGGCAGTGATGCCAAGTCGTCAACGGATGATAATACTTAACCGCAATCTCTAAAGCAGGAATCGTCTTGTCCTCAGTAACAGGCGTATCCACTACACGATACCCAGCCGACTCAATATCGCAAGGGTAGGCATTGCTCGCCTCACCAACCGCACGACGAGCATCCATTGCCAACAAATTGAACAAATGCGCATTGCCATCACTATTGCTATGATTATTCAACGTGATGTCCACCAACGCACCTTGCGCATCCTCACTAGAACTTGCGTGAATAACCGCATCATTCACATCCACGCGTGAAAAGCGCTGCACACCTAACAGTAGCGGCATGCGAGCAACTTGACGACTGCCAACATATGTCTCGATATAACCATCAAGATTAGTGTAAGAAGCTGTTAAGTTCTCGGCATTGACCAAAACCCTGTAGTTGACACGGGTGCGTTGGTTCGCCGCCAGCGTAACTGAAGCAGGCAAGGTGAACTGTAAACTATCAGCAGCCTTTACTTTGAAGGTGAAGGTGCGCTTTTCATCAGAGAAGTTAAGTAAGGTAAAGTGCCCTGCAAGTTGCTTCTTCTTGGCAACAGTTGTCTTGCCAAGCGACAAAGTGCTCGGCAACAACATGGTATCAGCGGTAACAACATCATAAGCATTAACTCGGCCACCACCCTGCGATGCGACTGGATAACGCTCACCAGCACGAACCTCCATGTCTTTAGCTGTGCCGATAATCGCTGCCTTGACCATCGCAGCAGTTGCTGACGGGCGATACTGCCGCATAAGTGCTGCTACACCCGCAACGTGTGGCGCAGACATCGATGTGCCGCTAGCGCGCAAACCAAGCATGCCGCTACCAGCCCTTGCCGACGTAATCTGCAAACCAGGGGCTGCGACCTCTGGCTTAATCAAAGCATCGATGCTGCGCGGGCCACGTGAAGAGAAACTCGTCAGCTTATCGATGAGATCAGGACGCTCGATCAGGATACTATTGTCAAAGGTAACGGTTACCGTGTCAGGACTAGCAGCGAGTGCCGTTTTAACTTGCTCGCCACCCTCCTTCCTAACCATCAAGGCAGGAATATCGAAAGACTTATCGCCACCCATCGCTAGCGGTGGGCCAGGGATATTATTGATGACGATAACCGCAGTCGCACCCGCATCAGCAGCACGCGTAACCTTGTCATCGAAAGTAACCAAGCCGCGATCGATCAAAGCAACCTTACCACTGACCGCAGCCGCTTCTTCCTCGGTCAAATCCTTGTCAGCAAGACCGATGTAATGAAGATTGGCAGTAAACATCTCAATAGAAGCGTAAGGCTTGCCGATACTACTGTCCACGGCTTCCAAGGTAATCGTTTCATCAGCACTGATGTTGAAATTAATACCTGGCAGTTTCCAGTTATGGTCGGAATTATCAACTGACGCTGCCACCGAGATTGCACTGTCGCTAACAGACGGTGATCCGACAATATACTTAGACTTGCCGCTATTGCCTGCCGATGCAACCACGACCGTGCCATTAGCAGTCATTAGGTTTACAACCTGATCGTAGATAGATGCATCACCACCGTAAGGGCTGCCAAGCGACATGTTGACGACATGCGCTTGATCGTCAAGGTTGTAATCACCATTTGGATCAATCGAGTAGTCCAAAGCTTTGAGGATTACTGACTCACCAGTCGCACCCGCACCGAAAACTTTAACCGCATAAAGCGAAGCATCAGGCGCAACACCACTGTAAGTATTGATGTCATCGCCGATACCAGCAACTGTGCCCGCTACGTGCGTGCCGTGCATGCCTTCATCAAGAGGATCGGCATCGGGATTAGGAATGCGCTGCGCATCAAGAACCGAAGATGGGTCGTATTTGTTCCCCACAAGATCGATGCCTGCGATCACTTTCGCCGTCGGAAATGAGCCAGGCTCAACGATAGTCGGATTGTCATTCTTGTAATCAGCAACGACACCTGAACCGCCGAACATCTTGTGGTAGTAGTCGATGCCCGTGTCGACGATCGCAACACGAATTCCTTGCCCACGCACGGCGACCGACTCATTGTTAGCAGAAAGAATTTTTAAGTTTTCGTGCACCTTATGACTGTCGATATAGGAAACCGAGGTAGGCCCCTCGATCTTGTCTTGCTTGTCCTGATCATCGTCATCATCGCCGTCAGCGGGTCTACTTGACACATCGACGAATTCAGGTCGTGCGAAGACTGCTTCCTTGTGTAAAGAACGGATTGCGGCTATCCCCCCTAGTTGAGCCAATAGCGGACGTGGAACGAGGAGAGCAAAGCCATTCAATGTCATGCTATAGGTATAGATAACCTTGATGTCTTGCGAAAGACGCTTAAATTTTGTGAGGGTATCTTGCTGCTCTTGCTGGAGTGTACGCAGATGCATCGGATCAACCTTACGATTACCAGCACTATCCATCGTAGCAGTCGCAAGTAGCGGTGGGGTTTGTAATTCGACAAGCACCATGATCGTCTCGAATTGCGATCGCCCGCTTATTAGCTTGGTCTCGCCAGTTGGAACTTCGCTACAGGCACTAATCAACCCAAACAACAGTGCCACGCAAACATACAGAGTCCGCATCTTCCCTCCCTAAATAAAATAACTTCCAGAAAATTCTGAAAAGAGACTAGCACACAATTGTTTTTAAAAGAAAGTTTTATCTGGCTGGTTAGCCGAGATAATCCAATAGGTCAACAAACGTGTTAACATAACCGTATCATTGATACGAGGAAGGGGCTGGCATGCCAAGTGATCAAGTGCATCCACATGATGCAGTATTTAAGCGATTTTTCAAGGACTGCGACTACTGCTGTGATTTGCTACAGATTTTGCTTGCACCGAGTCTCTGTTCAATCTTTGACTGGCAGGCGGCGCAGATCGGTGAGAGTGTTGTATCTGTCGCCAAGGGCCGTGAAGTCAGGGCAGACATCGTGCTGGAAGTGCCGTTCAAGCACGAAGACTTTCACGTCGTCATTACGATTGTTCTTGAGCATAAAAGCTATGCTTACAATGACACTATTTTGCAGATGCTCAGCTATTACAATGCGGTCGCACAAAAGTCGAACAGTCTCGTTCTTCCGATTATCGTTACCTGTTTTGAGGATAAGCAAGCCACTATCCCTTCTGATTATATCAGCTGGGTGTTACGCAAGCAGGGTGCATCTGAAGAGCTGATACATCGCTTCCGCAAGCTTCCTAATTTCAACTGTATTTTAGTAAATTTGCATGATTTATCTTATCGTCGCATGCGTCGCGGCGGCGAGGAGGTTAGCTTGGCGCTGTTTGGCATGCGTAATTACTGGGAGCGGGATGACGAGGTCGTGGCAAAAATTATCAAAAAAGCTCGCCTGTTACCGCATGAGCGGCGGTCGTTTGTCTTGGGTGTGCTAATGGATTATTATGAGCATGCCGACAAGCGCTATGGCAAGGAGGGATTTGCGAGAGTGGAGCGCAAGTATTTCCCCAACCTGAAAGAAGAGGAGAGACTTATGCCAGAGTTTGAATTCACCTATGACAAGCTTGCCAGACTTGAAAAAGCCGAAAAAGCTGCCAAGCAAGCCATAATCAAAGGCAGGCAAGAGGGCATTAAGCAAGGTATTGAGCAATGTATTTAGCAAGGTGTTTAGCAAGGTATTGAGCAATGTAAATTAGAGATGGTTAAGCGGTTCATAC
>JAPPIL010000252.1 GCA_028877195.1 Pseudomonadota bacterium | reverse complement strand
TTATTTTAATATATTTTTTTTTTCCCCCCCTCCCGGCGCCCCCCCCCCCCCCCCCCCCCCCCCCCCCCCTATAAAAAATAGGCATTACTTATGCAACACAGCCACGCGCACCCCCTCTGGTCTAGTTTAGCACTTGCGCTTACAAAGGGACAGGTAATGACACGTATGACTGGTTTTGCGCAAAGGATTGATCAGTTGCGATAGGAAGGCGCATGCTGACATAAGCGACATCTTGCCGTGATGTCGTAGGTGCTAGTTGTAGCTTGTCGCGAAATAAATGATTGAACAAAGCCAGTCCTGGGTTGCCAGTGAGTTTGACTCGACCACGCTCCGCCCCAACCCAAATACTATAAACATGCTTGGCATCGTAGCCAACAAACCACGAATCATGCTTGTCGCTGTTCACCGCCGTATAACCAGTCAAGTTATGTTGCCGCAAATACGTGCGCAGCAACGAACTGACGATAAACGCCGCACGATCAGAAAACAATCGTTTACCCGCAGCACCTTGATGTTGAAACAATGGCTTGTGGTCGTAACTGGTAATTTTTTTGACATAGTGCGGAGAACGCTGCACACCTTGATTAGCAAAGACAGCAAACGCCGATGCCATTTGCATCAAGTTAAACTGCAACGATGATTGCGCCTGATCAAAGTCCACCTCCAAAGCATTGAAAATCTTTTGCATTGACCCTGCACCAACACCATTGACAAGTTCCTGTAAATTAGAAGCCTGCGGCTGCAACACCGATTGATAAAATTTGCGAAACAATGGGTCAATACGATCGACACCGTAACTATAAGCATCGCTCAACTCTGCAAGCATAAACGGCAACAACAGCTGATGCGAACGGCGATGGGTTGCCAATGCCCGATTAAATTGAGTTGTCTGGTATCCCGAACCACCCTGTAAAGCAAGAACTTCGCTGCTGTTGGCATCGAGCACCGCAACTGCTACTTGCACTTCGGCGGCGGTCTTAAAGGAGCGGAGGCGCTGGTTGATCGTCTGTTGTAAGTGGCTGTCAAGCGACGTGTGAATCTGATAGCCCTTGCGTGATAAATTCATCAACCCAAAGTGCTGTGCCAACACATTGCGAATTTGGTCGCTAAAGTAAGGAGCCGTGGCAGCGGGCTGCGCATTTTTCGCAACTTTTATCTCTTGCTTAAGCGTCTGCTGATACCTACTCTCGGAGATAATGTTATCTTCCCGCATGCGTTGAAGCACAATAGCTTGCCGTTGTTTAGCGGCACGATAATTCTTATGCGGCGCTAGCATGCTCGGTGCTTTCGGTAACCCAGCAAGCATTGCCGCTTCTGCAAGATTGAGTTCCTGCACCGACTTGCGAAAGTAACTACGACTGGCAGCTTCCACTCCGTAAGCACCATTACCGAGATAAATAGCATTGAGGTAGTATGTAAGAATTTCACCCTTGCTGTATTTTTTTTCCAACAACCACGCTATCTGTGCCTCTTTGCTCTTTCGTATCCACGTGCGTTGACGATCCAAAAACAGCAGTCGCGCCAGCTGTTGAGTAATAGTGCTGCCACCCTGCTTGATCTGCATAGAGAAGATGTTGGCAAACACTGCCCGCAAAATCGCAGGGTAACTGATACCTTTGTGATTGAAAAAATCCTTATCTTCAGCACTTAAGAAGGCTTCAATCAAAATACTGGGCATTTGTGTAATCGGCACAAAGTAACGCCGTTCAAGACCATACTCGCTGATTTTGATACCGTTGCGATCGTAAACCTCACTGCTCAACGCCAGACGATCGGGCGTGAGAGCAATACTCTCGCGGTCAATCTCGCCAAAATTTATCAACACAAGGTAGATCGGCAGAATTATCAGGGCAAGCAATGCCGCATTGACACTATAGATGAAAGCTTTTTTCATACTCGTATTATAACTTGATTTGTATCAACCTGCGGACATCACCAAGCCGACAAAGCCAAGCACAAGCCAGCCAAATACAGACACAGAGGTGATGATATAGAAAGTGCGTTTGGTGAGCCGTTTGTTCAAAAAAAGCATGGCTAGCAAAATGATTGGTGGAATCGCAAGTGGGATAGTTATCACCAGCATTGCACATGCCACTAAACCCAGAAACATGTAAGCAAGACTACCCACTAGTAGTTCAAGCGGGGCAGGAAACACATGTTTAAAGGGTCTAGGAAAACTTTCCCCCACCGCGGCTATAACCAATCCCGCTAAATATACCAGCAGCAGAGCAACGATAGACGAGATAGTAAAGATAGCCGCCGCCTGCAGCAGAGACGATTGATTCTCCCATCTCAAACCCTTACGCCTTCGCAGCAGTGCGACAACGCCGATGATTGCGCTGCATAGGACGGGAAGCGCCGCTGCAATTGCCATTGTTATCGATATGGGGTTGCTCTGCCCTTGTGCCGCCCAAGAAGCGCTCAGCAAAACGTGAAGCACAGGCACATAAGCTAGCCACAATGCCAATAGCACCAAACGCAGTGATTTTTCACTCACAGTCATATGGAATAACTGACCTCCAGTAAGCACATGATTATGTCGGCAAATACGACTACACAGAAGGACTGTTTGCTTTTGGGATTATCGGTATCAAAGCATGTGCCCAAAGGCACGTGCTTTGATCCGAATAAGCTGGTCGCCTATCGGCGACTGTTAGCTCGCTGTCAGATGAGTGCCATTTGGCACTCATCTGACAGCGATAACCTCCTATGCCTCTTGCTAAACACATACGCACCTAGTTGAAAAATTATTCAACAAAGCTACTTACCCTTTGCTAGTCAAGCACTTCAGCAACTACGCCTGCGCCAACGGTTCTGCCACCTTCACGCAAGGCAAAACGCAATTCTTTGCTCATCGCAATCGGCGTAATGAGTTCCACTTCCATATCAATGTTATCGCCTGGCATTACCATCTCAACATTGTCTGGTAGCTTGATTATCCCTGTTACGTCAGTGGTGCGGAAATAAAACTGTGGACGATACCCCTTAAAGAATGGGGTATGCCTGCCGCCTTCTTCTTTGGTGAGGATATACACCTGTGCCTTGAACTTACAGTGTGGCGCAATGGAACTGGGCTTTGCCAATACTTGCCCGCGATATACCTCATCACGCTTTGTGCCACGCAACAATACTCCGACGTTATCACCAGCTCGTCCCTCGTCGAGAAGCTTGCGGAACATTTCCACACCTGTGCAGGTAGTCTTGGTGGTCTCCTTGATGCCGACAATTTCAATCTCATCACTGACCCTGACGATGCCCTTCTCAATTCTACCCGTTACGACCGTGCCACGACCTGATATTGAGAAGACATCCTCAATTGGCATCAAAAAATCTAAATCAATCGGACGTTCAGGGATAGGGATGTAGTCATCGCAAGCTTGAATGAGTTCAAGTATCGGTTTACAGTCATCAGCATCAGGGTTGTCGCTTTCCAGTGCTTTCAACGCTGAACCCTTGATGATAGGAGTATCATCGCCTGGAAACTTGTATTCAGACAGAAGCTCTCTAACCTCCATCTCCACAAGGTCAAGTAGTTCCGCATCATCAACCATGTCCACTTTATTCAAAAACACAACTATCTTTGGCACACCTACTTGTCTTGCCAAGAGGATATGTTCCCGTGTTTGCGGCATCGGCCCATCAGCAGCGCTGACAACGAGCACCGCACCGTCCATCTGTGCTGCACCAGTAATCATGTTTTTCACATAGTCAGCATGACCTGGGCAGTCTACGTGAGCGTAGTGGCGTTGCTCTGATTCGTATTCCACATGCGATGTTGAGATGGTAATGCCACGTTCTTTTTCTTCGGGTGCTTTATCTATCTCTTCAAACGCCAAAGCTTGACCGCCAAATTTTTTGGAAAGGGTTTTGGTGATCGCTGCCGTCAATGTCGTCTTGCCGTGGTCTACGTGTCCAATTGTGCCGATATTGACATGCGGTTTGTTGCGCTCGAATTTTTCCTTTGCCATTTTTGCCTATCCTCCAGTTCAAAAATCAACAGACATTCTAATACAATAAAAACCTAAACGAAACCAATAGACAATTGTGGCTTTACTTCAAACTTTTATTCATTACCCGCATTGTTTGTTCCAATCTTAAATGTTTTGGGTTAGAAAGCGCCGATATTTGGTCTTATGAGTTGTTTATTAGTGATAGCAGTTCAACAACGCAATGTTCCACTAGTTGAGTTATTGTTGCGTAGTGGTGCTGACCCAGAACTAACTCATGATGGCACGAAAAGCAGAAGTGCACTATCAAAGGCACTAGAACTAGCCAACAACAAAAAAGAGGATCATCATGCCCAACGTGTGCTGGAGGTACTGACACGCTGGAAGCACACTCAACCAGCTAAACAAACTGCCCAGCATAAGTAGATTGGTATTCAACAGTGGCATCATGGATAATCTTGGCAGCGATCGTGTGAAGTCAGCAGTGCGCAAGGCTGGTGTTGTCCCGACTTTGTTGCATAAGTAATGCCTATTTTTTATACGAGAGGCGTTCCCCCTCTCGTG
>JAPPIL010000170.1 GCA_028877195.1 Pseudomonadota bacterium | reverse complement strand
TATGTTTGCGAACAAAAGGGATGGAGGTGCGGAGGAAGGGAACGTTCCTCCGCATGCTAAAAAGGAGAGATGTTAGTTATGCAACAAAGCCACTAACGCCCTCTCGTATACAAATCAAATCACAATATCGCCCCCGACTTTTTGGCGTAGCGAATTTTCTTACCGTCTTCAATACGCATGCCGATACGAGTCGGGACGTTCTTCTGTGGGTCAAGCAAGCTAACATTACTGATGTGTAGAGGCATCGGCTTGTCGATGATACCACCTTGACTCGTTTGGCTGGGTTTAGTGTGGCGTTTGGAAAGATTCAACCCTGCGATGATAACAGTCGCCTCCTTGCGTAAAACCTGATCGATTTTACCTGTTGAACCTCTGGCTTTTCCTGCCGTTACGACAACTTGGTCGCCTTTGCGTAGTTTGCAGCTGGGCAGCGGATACTTGCGTCTAGTCATATCTTTTCACCTAATTAGCAACTAGTTCTCTTGTCAACTGGATGGTATAAGTTATTAAGGTTCAGATTTCAAGGTCTTGGGTGTTGCGTCTCTGTCTTGCCATACTACTGCTGGTAACATCACCACTATCAGCACAGAACATCAATCCCGCTGATGTCATCACTTGGCAAGCGATGGGTTCTGAACTTAATGCGACAGGTGAACTGAAACTATTCATACGCTTAACGACCGACGGTGATTTCAGCCTCTATCGCGACAAGGTAAGTTTCAAATATCCACTGGACTATAAGCTTACCCATAAATCTACCCCGACTCCTGTTCGGATTATCGACCCTTTAAGCGGTGAGCAAGTAGACACCTTTCGGAGTGGTGAGTTTGAACTGACTTTCACAGGTAAGCATCGGCAAGCAGAATTTCCATTGGCGATAACCTACATCGCCTGCACCGACAAAATATGTCTGTTCCCGCACACCGAAACCTTAAACTTTACCATCCCAGCAAATGCGCTACGCACAGACAGCGAAACACCAGTTGTCAAAACGCTGCCAACCACTAGTCCTGCTCCTACCGAGCAGTCTTTGAAGCAAACCCTCATCGACCAAGCGACGAGTTCTTTTATCTGGTTGATGCTGTTAGCGTTGCTGGGCGGCTTGATGACCAACCTTACCCCCTGTGTGTTGCCGATGCTACCGATTACGCTCAAGACACTCGGCAATCAGCACCGTTCCCCACGCATCAGTGCCTTATGTTATGGGGCGGGAATTATTCTTGCCTATAGCGTGATGGGACTGGTAGCGGCGTTTACGGGCGATATGTTCGGAGCGATACTGGGCAATATCTACTTTACGATACCGTTTAGTATTTTGTTGTTTGTGCTTGGCATGTCGATGCTCGGCTGGGTGGATGTTTCTATTTTGCAACGTTTAGGGATGCGCTTTGCGACGCGCAAAAACTCCCTGACCAATTCATTCAGTATGGGGTTAGGTGCGGGCATGGTGGCTGCTCCCTGCACAGGGCCGATCCTTGGCATGTTGTTAGCTTATGCGGCGACGCAGATGTCGGGTCTGGAATCGGTGGCTTTGTTTTTGCTGTATAGTTTTGGTTTTGCTTGTCCGTATATGTTTGCGGGCAGTTATCTTGCTAAATTAGCGAAGCTGCAAGTCGCAGCCCGTGTGCAACTCATTGCCAAGCTAGGTATTGCGAGCATGGTGTTTGCGGTAGCCTTTTACTACTTGCGCATCCCATTTTACATGCAGTTGCGGCATTGGCAAGAGCACTGGTTGCTGACGGCGGTTGGGTTGTTGGCTGTCAGCTTGCCACTCGCTTACTTTGCTACCAGCATTAGATATGCGGGTGCGAAGTTTTTGTCGCTGGTTGCTGCGATACTCCTAGGTGCGAGTATCTTTGCTTTTAGTCAAAAGCTTACCGCCCCGCCAGTGCAGACCTCTATTGTTTGGCTGACTGATGAGCAACAAGCGGTGCAGCAGGCACGTTTACAGAACCGACCACTGTTGATCGATGCTTGGGCGGAATGGTGTGAGCGCTGCAAACAGATGGATGCTTACACTTACACCGATGAGCGTGTCGCAGCACGGATCAATGCGCATTGGGTGGCATTGAAGATTGACTTTACTCTCAACAGTGAGGTGAACAGCGAGTTGCGCGAGCGTTATGGTATCTTGAGTTTGCCGACGACGATTTTCTTGCCTGCTGCAGATGACCTGAACAGCAAGACCAACATTACAGGGTATCTCAATGCTGACGAGATGTTGCGATTAATGGGCAGGCTTCAGCCGTAATAGATACGTTCAATCGCAGCGAATGAGAAACGATTGAGGTAAGCTTCCAGCAGTTGACGCTGTAGAGCGGTGAGATGGAGAAATCTTGCGCCATAACAGCGTAGGTTGCCGCTTTTGCGTAGGACTCTCGCTTGCACATGCATCGGACGCTCGTTGGCAAGATGCAGAGTGAGTTCGTAGATATTACCTACCTCTAGTAGCGCATTGGTGCGCAGTTGAATACCGCCAGTGGAAAGGTTTTCAATCCCACAGGTGTATTCGGCATCGCCACAACGAAATTCTACCCGTCCAGGCAGCGATAGCCGTTCTTGGGTGCGAGGGCATTCCTGCAGAATTCGGCGGAGCTTGGCGACATACTGTTGTCTTGTCAACGGACGCTGGATATGACGTTCAACCTTATTGTCGTGCGATTGACCCGACCCAATCGTGATAATCAATGCCCGCACTTCATGCAAACTAGTCAACAGCTGGCGATCGTTGTAAATATCAAGATCAACGATCAATCCATCAGCACCCTGCTGTTTGATCAATTCCACGATGGTAGGCACAATCTCCTGTGTTTCCATGACATCAAGGTTCGCAATCAACGTATGGAGGTTGACCATCTCTAACCCCATACACTTGAGTTGTCGCACCTCAAGAGTGGAAGCAACATCCTTGCCACCTAGCAACAGCAATTTGATTGGCTCGTTTCGCATACCTCCTCTCTCGGTTATGGTAGCTCGCGGCTTTATATTTTATTTATGACCGCTGTGTCGTTATTTTTGCCTGTATTGTGAAAATTTTTACGATAAATTTTCACATATGTGTTCAATTTTTAGGAAAAGATGCTAACCTATTGATATGCTTTCTAATATGATTATTGAACGTCGTCTTGATTTGCAGTATCTCCTGCAGCAGAAGTCGCACTTTCTCTTTGGGCCGCGAGCAGTAGGCAAGTCTACCCTAATCTCCCTACAACTGGCTGATCAAGCAGAGGTTATCGACCTCCTTGATCCGCAGGTTTTCCTGCGTATATCTAACAATGTCAATGGGTTAAGGGGAATGATCACGGAAAGCAAACATGATTTAGTCGTGATTGATGAAGTGCAGCGATTGCCCGCACTGCTCAACGAAGTGCATATGTTGATTGAACGGGAGGGCAGGCGTTTTCTGTTGACGGGCAGTAGCACACGCAAGCTACGGCGTGGTGGCGCAAACATGTTAGCGGGGCGAGCATGGTTGGCGCATTTGTTGCCGCTGACGAGAGGTGAGATCAACGCATTTGATTTAGATCGTTTCTTGCTCTACGGCGGTTTGCCTGCGGTTCTGTTCAGTAAATATCCTGATAAGGAGTTGGCTGCGTATGTGCTTACCTACATGCGTGAGGAGGTGCAAGCCGAGGGGGAGCTGCGTGATCTCGCACCGTTCTCGCGTTTTTTGCGCACGATGGCGCTTGCTAATGGCGAAGTGATAAATTTTTCCAAACTTGCTAACGATTGCCAGTGTCCTGTGCGCGACGTGCGTAGCTATGTGGAGATTCTGGAGGACATTCTACTCGGTTCACTGTTGCCACCGTGGACAAGATCGCGTAAGCGTAAAGCTGTTAGCACTGCTAAATTTTATTTTTTTGACACGGGTGTGGCGCGCACGTTGGCTGCTATCGCGAGCCTTGATCGCAACTCTAACCTCTATGGTAAAGCATTTGAGCATTTTATCTGGATGGAGCTGCGTGCTTATCTCGCTTATAGTGAACGGGGCTTAACGACTCTATCCTACTGGCGTTCGCGCTATGGTCATGAGGTTGATTTTTTAGTCGGCGAAGAACTTGCCATCGAGGTCAAGACTACCACAGCAGTAAGCAACAGAGACCTCAAAGGCTTACAAGCCCTAGCCGAAGAAAAAGTCTTTGCTAAACTGTATCTAATCAGCAATGACCCGCTACCCGCCAAGCATGGAAACATCCGCTGTCTACCGTGGCAAACCTTCCTAGATAAACTCTGGGCGGGGGAGCTGGCTTTGTTGCATAAGTAATGCCTATTTTTGTTTGTATGCGGAGAGACGTTCCCTCTCTCCGCACCTCTCTCCCTTTTGTTCGCAAACATATGCTGGTTTGAATCAGGAACAAATTTTTTCGTTCTCACGAGCGCTCGAAGCGAAAATAATTTTTCCTGATTCTGATAAATACCAGCACTTGTCTTGCGGACAAAGCAAGTATATCTTGGCACAAGCGACTGTATAGCAGCAAACACCGATGCTTGCTTTCATACATTATCTATCTCAAAGCAAGTGCCCAAAGGCACTTGTA
>JAPPIL010000073.1 GCA_028877195.1 Pseudomonadota bacterium | reverse complement strand
CCTTCAGCTAGCATATCTCGCAAGAGGTTGGGTATGCGCAAGCCAATGATAAAGGCATCAAACAACGGCGAAGCACCGAAGTTATAGCTCAAAATTGCCTCACGCAGCAGACCACTTATCCTGCTACATAGAGTGCCTAGACTGAAGTGAAGGCTAGGTTTTATCACCTTTGCTATGCCAAACAAGGGATGAAAATATCTAATATACCTAAATAAACTAAATAATTACACCGACTGAAGTGAGAGGGAGCAATCCCAAACTTCTGAACTGCGACCATGAAACGATCAACACATAAACTTAAAGAACCTTCAAAACATGATGAGTCATATCAAATTGCGACGGTGATGTTCATAGATATGGTGGGTTCATCGTTGGACATCAATGCTGGTTCAGCACAAGCAATCGTTCACCGTATATCTGCTAATCTTTGCTACATTCAGGAAATTGTCGCAAGCTTTAGCGGCAAGATAAGCAGTGTTGATGGCGACGGCATGCTGGTTTACTTTATTGGCAATGAACATGCTGACCGCGCACTGCGTTGTGCGGTGCGAGTTCAGCAGGAATGCCTACGGCGCTGCACCGATGCACTAATGAGTTTGACTAATCCTTTGCGCATCGGCATTGATACAGACTACACCCTTGCTGGTCGGGTAGGTGTTGATAATAGAACCGTGCTGTTAGGTAACGCCTTGATCATCGCATCAAGACTAGAGCATGCTTGCGAGGCGTTCCGCATCATGCTTGGCAAAAACTGTGTGGCAGCAATGTCCGATGCTTTGAAAAGAAAATATAACCGCAATATCGCAGTACGCTACGTGCTATTTAAGCACGATGACAGCCTAACCACCGCCTATGAATTTGATCCCTTTGTCAAGGATAGGCGCATCGCAATCTTGTGTAAGTCGATTGCACGACCGTTTGAATCTCGCAAGCGCACCGCAAGCATCGCTACCCGCTGGCAGATACCGCAAAGTCAGGCGTTAACGATGCGATTAGACAATGGGGTCGCACAGGTGCTTAACGTTTCTAACGGTGGGTTCAAGATTCTCTATTCTAAATATCTCGCTAAAGGTGTGTTGTTAGACGTATGCCTAAGCTCTTCTATTCCAGAGGTAGAAGAAAAACTCGCCGCTTCGGAATTCAACCCCATCAAAGCAGAGGTGCGATGGGGAACAAGGTCAGAGGATGGCTACATACTAGGTCTGAAATTATTGAGCTTGAACCACGAGAAAGGTAATGTGCTGATGCATATTTGCTTGGGGGTGCTACAAACACCGACAGCAAGCTAACCTGCTTCAGCCTCATCATCACCACCAGCACTGCCCATCTTCTCGGTGTGCTCCTTGAACTTGACACTATATTGACTCCAAGGGCATAGCTCTAATCTGCGTTTAGGTATCGGCTCACCCGTGCCCTCACAGAACCCATACGTGCCATTGGCAATCTTGGTCAGCGCATGCATTATCTTGGCAAGGAGTTTGCGATCGCGATCAAGCATACGGAAGGTCAGATCTTGCCCGACTGTTGCTGCGGCTAAATCAACTTCATCCATCATTTCATTTTTGTCTAAATGAATGTCGCCACCCGCTACTGCTTGCTGGGCTTTGGTCAAAATCTTTTGCTTTGTGTCCAGCAACAGTTGCTTATACTTCTCCAGTTCTTCTGGTGTAAGCATGTCGCTACTTTTGTTGCCCCTGTTAGTTTTTGAACCAGTTGTATTCATAGCACACCTCACAAAAAAAACAGCGCCTTGCTCCGTAACTCCCAGCTACGTAGCACCAAAGCCTCTCGCACCACACACCCAAGCGTTTACACTAGCAACGCTCTGTAACAACGCCCCGTGGCTAAAAAGCCAGACTAAATTGGCTCATATTAGATTGAACGTATTATTGACGTTTTCGTTAAATTTCACAAGTTATTTTTGCCTACGACTCAACTGACGGTGGGTAGTGGTTATTTATGTGTGATGAGTTTGATCGCTCTCCGCATGCAAAAACATTACGTTGACAGACTAACATAGCAGTTCTAAAAGCAGCAACGATGGCTGGATCTTATATGGTATTCTGTCTGTGAACCCCGCCAGAACCGAGAGGTAGCAACGGTAGCAGGTCAGAGTGGGTATGTAGTGTATCCAGCTGTCAGTGATGTGCGGAGGAGGGGAGTTGGCTTATCAGCCTTTAGCTCGGCGGTATCGCCCGCAAACTTTTGCACAAGTGGTCGGGCAAACCGCAGTATGTGTGGCTTTACGCAATGCCATCAAGAGCAATCGGGTCGCACCCGCGATTATCTTTACTGGCGTGCGTGGCACAGGCAAAACAACATTAGCCCGCATCTTGGCGAAATCGCTCAACTGCGAGCAAAAGACAACTGATGGTGATGCTTGTGGGGAATGTATCTCCTGTCGTGCAATCGCTGCCAGCAACCACGAGGACGTGCATGAGATAGATGGTGCATCGCATACGGGTGTTGATGACATCAGGGCATTACAGCAGTCTTTAACAATCAAACCACAGCGCAGCAAACAACGCATACACATCATAGATGAAGTGCACATGCTGTCCAGCAGCGCCTTCAACGCTTTACTCAAGACTTTGGAAGAACCTGTCGCTGACACTTTGTTCATCTTTGCGACAACCGAATTAAGCAAAATACCGCTGACAATCCGTTCACGTTGCCAAATATACTATCTCTCCCAACTTGCACCACAAGAGATTGTGGCGCGTATCAACGACATCCTGCGGCAGGAGAAAACTTTCTACGATGTTGAGGTAGTAAATTCCCTAGCCGCCCAAGCCGAAGGATCAATGCGTGATGCCTTAACCATCCTCGATCAAGTGATTTTATTGGGAGATGGCAAGATAACTGCCAATGCTTTCCAAAACACCACCAGCTATCTCGCCCCATCGCTGTTGATGGACTTATTGGCAATCCTTATCGCCAAAAATACCGAAGCTGTGCTTGCCAAGTTAGAGAAAATTTCCTCAAGCTGGCTTGATTATCAACGCATCGCCGCCGACCTCGCCCAATACACACGCCATGCCTTTATCCTCAAGGAATTGCCAGATGCGGACTTGTCATTGCCTACCGCTACCATCGCCCGTCTGTTAGAAATAGCTCGTGCGAGCGCAACGTTGGAGTTAAATCGCCTGTTCCGCTCCCTAGTAATGTGCAGCAAGGAACTCGATGCCAGTGCCCTTGACCGCTATGTTTTTGAAAACTACTGCCTTGAGTGGTGTCTTGACCCTGGGTTGCCGCTTGCCTTGCCGCCAGAAGAAAAACAACCACCCACACAACAAGATAACTCCACGCAAGTTATCACCAAACTCAACCTACCTGCACAACGCAAGCCAACCGCACCTCGCCCCCAACCGCCGCCGCGCAAACCAACACCGCCGCATCGTCCAGCGACCACCCAAGCTTCTTCCTTCTTGCCATCATCGTGGCAAGAACTGCTTGTGCTGTGGCGCAAAGCTCAACCATTACGGGCAAGGCAACTGGAAGATGCAAAGCTACTATCCTACAGCCCCACCGTGATAAAACTCGCAGTCAATGCTGGCAGCATGTCTGCTATGCTACTACAAGCAGGCGAGCGGCAACGGGTTGAAGCGATACTCACTAAACTGTTTAATTTCAAAGGTAGATTAGAGGTGCAGACAGGCGAACAACCCGATAAGGACAGCACCAAAAAAGATGAGGCTTTCCATCCAGTTATAGGAGGTATTCTTGAGAAGTTTGGCGGTAAAATTACTGAAACTTACACTGATATGTAGTCTGTTGCCTGTCAGTGCCTATGCCTATCATTTGTCTGACCATCGCGTGATTACCAACAAGGCGGTGATGGTCTACAACAGCTGTTATCCGCAGGACATGTTCTCGGCGTTAGCAGCCAAACGGATGGTGGATGGCAATTTGAGCGAAGATTTTCACCTCGCTAACAAGTGGCTAAAGAATTCACACTACTACAACCCAACTAAATGGATACGAACTCTCTGGCGGCGTGATGCCAGCTACCGTATGCGAGAACTACTGGCAAAACCAAAGACGACCACGATGCTTGGAAAAATTCTCCACTTTGTGCAAGACATGACTTCCCCAACGCATGTCATCCCGATTGTGCATGGGATGTTTGATGGTTTTGAAAGTTATGAAATCAATATCCACAGCCTCTATGCTGCAGAAGTTCCCTGCCCGCTAACCGTGCATAGCCCTCAAATGATTATGAAACGCCACGCCTTGCTCACCTTGCGACGCATCAAGGCAGTTGCGATAACTGAACGTAATGGCAAGCCGTGGGTTTTCTCATGGCAATTGTTTTGGTCGCCAGGATTAGGAAGTTCCTTTGGCAATTATGGCTTCTTCGGCAACCGCTTCGGAGACAGCAAGCCATTCACCATTCTTGGCTCTACCTATGTGTTCAAAGACGAGACCTTCCACCTCTTCAAACTCCAACAGATGCTACAAGCAGTCTCAAGCTCACTGGCGGCAATGCACTGGTATCGTCGGGGTTAATTTGACTTTGTTGCATAAGTAATGCCTATTTTTGTTTGTATGGGGGGGGGGGGGGGGGGG
>JAPPIL010000183.1 GCA_028877195.1 Pseudomonadota bacterium | reverse complement strand
CCCACCTCGGATTTTCACCGAGTGGATTAGTTGCGCTTCTTGGCGCACAGGGAACGTCTCTCCGCATGATAAAAAGGAGAGATGTTAGTTATGCAACAAAGCCCGCTCAATCACCCCGAATGATGCAACAAGCCACAATATCTCCAAAGCGCAAATCGCTAAAATCAAAGCCATCAATCTGAATAATGGGTAAATCCTGTAATCAAGCTAATCGGCTAATTTTAGTTATCCGCTTAACTTTTTTATACTAACCCCTATAAGGGAGGGATCGCATTGCCTACTATCGTTGTGGCATCGCCGAAGAGGAAGCTTGGGCGCTGTATGAGAGGGAACAGACCGCTTAAGCGTCTATTGTTTGGGGTAATAAGCGGTGAATAACATCGTATGTTTGCGGGTATATAAGCGTCCGCAAACAGTTTAGCGACATTAGAGGTGCGAGGCAGAGCTGTGTTAACAAGGGCGCTGATTTTAGTTCTAGCAGGGCTATTATTGCTTAACTGTTCGATTGAATACAAGAGTTCAAAGACAAAGGTTAAACCCACGCCGACAGCTAGCACTACTACGGCAGCCAACCCTCCGACTCCACCTACTACACCGACTAATCCGATTCCCCCTACTACACCGACTAATCCCGCTCCCTCTACTACACCGACTAATCCGACTCCCCCAACTCCTCCGACTAATCCGCAACCGCCACTTACGATTGATTCGCCAAGCGTAAGATATTTGCCTACGCACAAGCCAGCCGACACTGACATACACGGAATCGAGATAAGCGGAATAGTAAAACAAGGCACTGTTCCGAAGGCAGATTCTTCGGTTACTTATAAAATTGAGTGTATGGGTGTTCTGACGAAAAAATTTGAACTAGTTAGCAGCAGTTCAGACGGAACGGCCACAGCAATCCTCGATGTTAGTGTTGGCAATGACGGGGCAGCAGAGATAGATAAGGTGAATATACCTACGTGTGATGTTTATGCGCAGATTAACACTGCCTCCTATGAAAAGATTATTACCAGAACGCAGAATGATATAGACCGCAAAACTGGGTCAGGATTGAAGTTCAAATGGAGCTTCACGCACAAAATTGATGCCTGTAATCCCAGCGACACTAAAGTAGCTATGTTCGGGTTGGACGGCAGTGGTCAGATAGTTCGGGTTTGGGATAATAGTAAACCGAATATTGGGTTAACCAACCTAGTGTTTTTGCCGACGGCTTCGCTAACGAGCACCCCCGTTCCAAGCTGCAACCTTTCTCAACGCGAAGCTCCTACTTTCATTAGAGCGACAGATGCTACAGCATACAGCGAGGTTGCCGCTACTTCTACAGCTCTTGACGCTTTCAAGACAGACTGTTTGCAATCAAATTGCTGGATGTATAAGCCTACCGCTGGTAGCAGTGGGAATATTTACTCCAAAGGAGCAGTGATCGACACCACTAACACCGCTGAACCTAGCAGTGGAGCTGGTCAAACTTGGGTTAAATACAACGCTAGCACCCATAAATATGGGTTCTACAAGTTGTTATAGGAAGAAGCACGAGACTAACGCTCTCTCGTATAAAAAATAGGCGTTGCTCACACTTAACAACTTTATCGCAATTCTGCTTTACGCACACGCACCTTTGCGCTGACATAATTTCGCAGCTGCGCCAGTTGTTGTAATTCGTATCGCAATGAGCGCATCGTTAGCTTACTATCGTTATTGCGCAAATAGTTTGCAACCTGTCCCTTGACTGCTTGCCAATCATCATGCTCCAACTGCGTACTGTAGTTGTAAAGTTTATCTGTATTGGCAGCCAGCTGCGCGTGTAAACGGGCAAGGAAAAACTTCTGCCCCAGCCACAGGCATAGACTGAACACCGATGCAGATGCCAAGCCAACGACGATCAGCAAGGCGATGGGGTTCAAGCGTTGACCTAACAGATAGCATACACAGGCGACTAGCAGTGCTGGTGCTAAACTAACCAGTAAAATTTGTAGCCCCACTCGTCGTCGCAAGCGCAAATACTCCTGCAAAGCAATCAGCATACAAGATAAGCGGTCGCTGTGGAGTTCCACATAGCTTGCGAGATGATCTAAACGATATTGTGGTGCTGCCAGTATGTTTTTACAGAGATCTTGACGCTGATTAGGCAACAAACGCAGATATTCATGGTCATTGACTCGCTGGGCATTGATCTGTTGTGAGTAAGTAATACTAATGTGCGGAATATCCTTCCTACCTGTCATCTGCGATAAGTTCCAACACAATGTGCCGTAGACTCGCAGTAAATCTGTTAGACTTTCGCATTCATCAACGCGGTTAAGCACAAACAGCACACGATCTTCAAAACTTTTCTGCGGCAATGTTTCTCGCAAGCTCTCATAAACTTCTCTAATCGTGCCTGCCTTATGCGGGTCAAAAATCATCAAAACCAAATCCGCTAAATGTGCGAGTTCGCCGATGACTTCCTGATAGTTGTAGCCGCGATCATTCTCCGCCACACTATCAAGCATGCCTGGAGTATCGATCAATGCAAGATTCTCTAGCACGGCGGAGTTGACCAACTTCAACCGCAGGTGGGCAGCAAAACGCTTGCCATGCCGACGCAGCGCCGAGAAGGGATACTGTGGATCATTCATTAATACTTGCCCATCACGAACAATGGCGGCATCCTGCACGGAGTTGTCGTGCGTAATGACAGTGAAGGAGTCATCAGTCGGTGCTTGCCCAGTGTCTTGCACGGTTGCACCGATGAGTTCATTTACCAGCGTTGATTTGCCTGATGAGTAGTTGCCCAAAATCAAGACGGTTGGTTTCCACTTAATCGTGCCTTCCAACGGCATGTGGGTATATTGATAACGCAATGCCAATGGGGAAAGCTTGTCCTGCACCATCTCTACGAGGTTAGCACGCAGACCATCTAGCGTTAAGCTACTGTCCTGTTCCTCATCCATGAGTATATTGTAGTTCACGATACCTCTGCTGTCATGCGCCGTGCCATCTGGCAATCGCTACCGCTGTAAAAATTTAACCACTCTCGCCATGAAGGACGGTATGTCTTTGCGTGCGCTGTCGATGCGATAATACATGACATCATCTGGGTCGGGATGATGCTGCATCAGCATGCCATGCCCTAGTTCATGTAGGAAAAGAGTATAGGCTCTCTGTCTGGTCAAGTAGTCATTGGAATTATGCCACTCATAGAGATATTCCGAGTTGAAGTAAAGTTTCATCCTGTAGATGTTTTTTATTATCTTCTGGCGGCGTAGCAATAGACCACCGTAGCTGTAGATGTGTGATTTGCGTTCCCACCTGCCTTTACCTACGGACTGATACTCTTGCCCATCAAGCTCGACGCGACGATATTGGCTTTTATCACCGACATATATCGACGAGGTGTCGCTCGTTTTGCTGGTCGTAAGTTGCAGGAATCGCATTTGGCGAGCGCCGAGATGTTGCGCTAGTTGGCGGTTGAACTTGCGGAAAAAAACGCTAAACAGTTGCGTGTTTTGCTCGCTGCGCGGCTCGACGGTGAAGTAGTATTCTTTGATGTCTGTCGTATAGACATCAGCTTGGCATGCAGATAACAAGAAAGTAAATGCGAGAATGGGCTTCAACTGGCTTTGTTGCATAAGTAACGCCTCTTTCCCTTTTCTTTATACGAGAAGGCGTTAGTCGCCTTAGGAGCGACAGACGCTGCGCTCAATGTTTGAGTTTCAAGAATTTTTTCGTAACCACATATCGTCCCGTCTGATTGCTACCAGAGAATGCTATTAGTTTTTTGCTGGTGAGATACTTTAAATCTTCAGTAATTGTCCTAGTCGATACACCCAGATGTTTTGCGAATTCGTCTTTCATAAACTTGCCCGCATGAATACCGTAAAGCACTCTCACTATCCGCAAAGCTCTTCTTGGTGTGAGACTTTTGTCGTTGAAGTTAAAACTATGTTCAGCACTCTCACTGCGATAATCCTTACGCGGGAAACATACCCGCCAACGATAGGCATCGATAATAAATTCTACGGGTAGACCAGCTTTTGTTGTTAATTCTTCCATTTTGATAATGCCAGTTGCCTCACCCTCAACATAGGAAGCTTTGCTCATTAGTCTAGCAATGATAGGATTCCTGTGCTGACTAAACTCTCGAAAGTTTTCGTTATCCATACCAGGCAGAAAGCCACCAGGGTTGCTAATCTCCACGCGGTCGTCATAGACTTTAACAAATACATTCTGACCCCTGTCGGAGTAGTCCCTGTGCACCACAGCATTAACAAGCGCTTCACGCAGCGCAAGTGGCGGTATCTCTAGCACCTCTTTGCGTCTCATACTGTCGTCGGTAAATTCGTGGCTTAAATTCAAATGGTTTGCAAGGAATGCCATCGCTCCTTCAACATTGGAGATAAGGTCTTTAGCAAAGCGCTTTTTATCTGTGATGATGGTGTTACTAGCTACTTGCTGTGTTCGTGTTCCCCAGCTCCTGCCCCAATCTTTCCCCCAGCCACCGATGGTCGTCATCTTGCCAGCCTCACGCCGTTTGGTGCAAGAGATAAAGGCATGCGGATGAAACTTGCTTAAGTCTTTGGCAAA
>JAPPIL010000110.1 GCA_028877195.1 Pseudomonadota bacterium | reverse complement strand
GAGGGGGAACGCCTCCTCGCATATAAAATAGGGGTCTGGGGCAGTCGCCCCCAGATGAAAAGCATCACAGTTTGACGTTGTGATACACCTCTTGAACATCTTCAAGGTCATCCAACTGTTCAAGCATTTTTAAAATCGTAGCCTTTTGCGCCTCGTCAACCGCAACCCAACTATCAGGTAGACTGGCAATCGCTTCATGTTCAAAATCAGTGAAAGCATTTAAACTTGTCTTCACCTCGGCAAGTTGCTGTGGTTGGCAGTGAATTTCAACATAGTGCTTACTGCCCTCATCGTCGTCCTGCTCCTCATATTCACGCACATCATCAACATCTTGCTCCAACACGGTATCCATAAACTTATCGTAATCGCCACCGATACTCGCACGGTCATAGACGAGAACACCAGTCTGCTTAAACATCCAACCAACTGAACCACCAAGTGTCGCACCATGCTTACCTAACACATAACGCACCTCACTGACCGTGCGGTTGGCATTGTCAGTCAAGCAATCGATCAAAAATGCCGCCCCCGATTGCCCAACCGCCTCATAAGTCTTCTCGCTATAACTCTCTGAACCAGTATTGCCCGCACCCTTATTGACCGCACGGGTGATATTGTCCTTCGGCATGTTCGCCGCCCGCGCCTTACTCAACACCAGCCGCAACCGCGCATTGCTATCAGCATCATCGCCACCAAGCTTCACCGCGACGACAATCTCACGAGCAATCTTCGCAAACACTTTGCCTCGTTTCGCATCCTGTGCACCCTTGCGATGCTGAATGTTCTTCCACTTGCTATGACCAGCCATACCTACCTAAAAACTATAGTGCTTGATTTTTTCACCATGCTCATCGATCTCCTGCATCGCCTCGATCCCCATATCCAAATGCAAACTGGTATACTGCTCATTAACCAGCCTATCACTCGCTGTCGTCTTAATCCCTTCAGGCAGCATCGGCATATCAGAGATCAATAACAGCGCCCCACGCGGGATGTCGTTTATCAACCCCACCGTGAATAAAGTCGCTGTCTCCATATCGATCGCGATTGTCCGTAGCTTCTGTAAATGCTGTTTGAATTCTTCATCATGCTCCCAAACCCGACGATTAGTGGTGTAAACCACCCCCGTGCGGTAATCTATCTCCTTATCGACAAGAATTTGCGAAACAAACTTATGCAGCTTGAACGACGGCAATGCTGGCATCTCTGGTAAAGCATAGTCATTTGAAGTTCCTTCACCACGAATAGCGGCAATCGGCAAGATAAATTTGCCTATATCAGTAGACTTCTTCAAACCGCCGCACTTGCCGAGAAAGAGCACGCCCTTTGGTTTAGTCGCCACCAACAAGTCCATAATCGTTGCGACATTAGCTGAACCAATACCAAAGTTGATAATCGTCAAACCCTTGCCGTTTGAACAACTCTGCATCGGATAACCCTTCCCCCTAACCTCCACATCAAACCGCTCGGCAAACATGCGCACATAGTCGGAAAAATTAGTCAGCAAAATATATTCACCAAACTCGCTCAACTCCATGCCTGTGTAGCGCGGCAACCAATCCCGCACGATTTTAGATTTTAGTTTTCTCGTGTCCCTGACCATTCGTCGTATCTTCCTTCATCAACACAGGCAATCAAAAACAATGACAATACTTGTCCACATAAGTATAATGCGCTCGCCAGCATGGGCAGGGTAGCTTATCTGTCGGTGTAATTACAGAGTTTTCGCTCAAGAGCCATGATGCCTAACGAGATCAACAAAGACCAGCAACTAGCGCAAAAGCGAGCCGCCGCCATCAGCCACTCGCAGCGTCGGCAAGGCAAGATGAACGCCCGCGAACGCATTGCGATGCTTGTTGACCCAGACACATTCACTGAAATCGACCAGTTCGTCGTCCATGATTGCCATGACTTTGACTTGGAGAAACGCAAGATACTCGGCGATGGGGTCGTTACTGGTTTTGGTAAAATCAATGACCGCACAGTATACCTGTTTTCGCAGGATGCTTCGGTATTCGGCGGCAGTTTATCGGCGATGATGGCCAAGAAAATCTGCAAAGTCATGGAACTCGCACTTAAGAACGGTTCACCGCTGGTCGGTATCAACGATTCAGGCGGCGCACGTATCCATGAAGGTGTCGCAAGTCTCGCTGGTTACGCCGATATTTTTTATCGCAATGTTCAAGCCAGTGGTGTTGTGCCGCAACTGTCGCTAATCATGGGACATTGCGCAGGCGGCGCGGTCTATTCACCAGCGATGACCGATGCGATCTTCATGGTTGATAATGGCAGCCACATGTTCATCACCGGCCCCGATGTTATCAAGGAAGTTACGGGTGAACAGATAGATTTCGCTGCCCTCGGCGGCGCACAGGTGCATACCCAAAAAAGCGGGGTCTGCGACCTGCGTTGCGCAAACGAAGCCGACACCCTCTTCGCCGCCAGACGTTGGCTCTCGTATTTGCCAAGCAATTATCTTGAGAATGCCCCTACCCAACAAACACAGGCTTTTGCTGCTGAACTGCTAGCGACGCAAGCTGAAGAACTGAAAACTTACGTCCCTACTGCGATCAATCAACCTTATGATATGGAAGGTCTGATCACACGGGTCGTTGACCCTGACTCGCTGATGCTCATGCAACCAGAATACGCTCGCAACATTATCACTGCCTTTGCCCACCTCAATGGGCAAGCAGTCGGGGTGATTGCCAATAATCCGCTACATATCGCTGGCGTGCTCGATACCGATGCTGCCATCAAAGCGGGGCGTTTCGTGCGACTCTGCGATGCGTTCAACTTGCCACTGCTTACTTTTGTCGATGTGCCTGGGTTTTTGCCTGGTGTTGACCAAGAGCATAAGGGCATTATCCGACATGGAGCAAAGCTTCTGTTTGCCTACTGCGAAGCGACCGTGCCGAAGCTAACCGTAATCATTCGCAAGGCTTACGGTGGGGCATACGATGTCATGAGTTCAAAGCATATCGGTGGCGATTTCAATTTTGCTTGGCCACAGGCAGAGATCGCAGTCATGGGTTCAGAGGGTGCATGTAATATAATTTTCAAAAAAGAAATCAACTCCGCACCCAACCCGCAACAGACCCGTGCTGAATTGATCAAAACTTATCAAGAAAAATTTGCTAATCCCTACGTTGCGGCGAACAAGGGCTTCATCGACGCGGTGATTTATCCGCAAGAGACGCGTGCAACTTTGAGTGCGGCACTAGCGGCGATAAGCAACAAGCGTGAACGCTCACCCACCCGCAAACATTCAAACATACCGCTGTAGTTGATGATGCCGCGGGTGATGACTTAAGGAGGTGGATTTGGCAATTTCTCCCCGTCCGATCAAACGCCTACTCATATCTAACCGCGGCGAAATCGCAGTGCGAATTATCCGCAGTGCCAGAGAAATGGGCATCAGCACGGTTGCAATTTACAGCGACATCGACGCAACCTGTGCTCATCGCTATCATGCCGACTTTGCGATACGATTAACGGGCAACACTATCACCGACACCTATTTGAACGGTGATCAGATAATTTCCCTTGCTGTCGCTAGCAACTGTGATGCCATCCATCCAGGTTACGGGTTCTTGTCGGAAAACAGCAACTTTGCTGCCGCAGTGGTAGAAGCAGGGCTTATCTATGTCGGCCCCACTGCCAATGCGATGCGCAAGTTAGGTAATAAACTTGCAGCTAAACGTCTGCTAGCAAAGCATGGTATCCCAGTCGTAGCAGGGTCTTTACAACCGCTTACCTCCCACCGCGCGATCAACACCGCCAACTACCCAATCCTATTGAAAGCGGCACTGGGCGGCGGTGGTAAAGGCATGCGAGTGGTAAACAGTGCGGCTGCATTACCTGATGCCTTCGCAAGCTGTCAGCGGCAAGCAAAAAACTACTTCGCTGACGACACGATGCTTTGGGAACAGTTCATCCCCGACCCTTACCATGTGGAGGTGCAGATATTAGCCGACCACTATGGCAACACGGTGCATCTTTACGAGCGCGACTGCACGATTCAACGCCGCTTCCAAAAACTACTGGAAGAAGCACCTAGCCCACATTTAAACGCTAAAACAAGAGATGCCATCTGCGCCTGTGCCGTAAAAATCGCCGAGATTGTTGGATATACTTGTGCGGGCACGGTCGAATTTATCTGCCCTGATGCGGAAAATTTTTACTTTATGGAAGTCAATACCCGCATTCAAGTGGAACACCCTGTTAGCGAGATGATAACTGGTTTTGATTTGATCAAGGAACAGTTGCGGATAGCCAGTGGCGAAAAACTATCCTGCCCGCAACAAGCAGCGATCAAATCATCAGGGCATGCGATTGAATTGCGCATCAATTGCGAAGACCCGCAAGCAAACTTTGCGCCCAGCCCCGCACGGATCAAATCTCTACAGCTGCCCTACGGGGCCTTCACTCGTGTTGATAGCCATATTTATCAAGGCTATCAAGTGCCTGCCGCCTACGACTCGCTGCTAGCAAAACTTATTTGCTGGGGACAAACCCGCACCGAAGCCATCGCACGACTGTTGCGAGCGCTAGCGGAACTGCGCATCGGTGGTGTGAAAACAACTGCACCTTTTTTCTATTATCTCCTGCACCAGCAGGATTTTAGG